>CAKTZW010000564.1 GCA_934636065.1 uncultured Labedella sp. | reverse complement strand
TACAGGGTGGTGCTCACGCGGGAACGATAACCGGGCCGGTCAGCGCCGGCCCACCGGGGTCGCGCCCGCGCTCAGGTGCCCGCGTACGCCACGACGCCCCGGCGCACCGCGGTGACCGCCTTGCGGGCCGTCTCCCGCAGCCGCGGGTCCGGCGCCGCCTTCGCCACCTGGTCGAGCACGTCGACCACCTGCTTGCACCACCGCACGAAGTCGCCGGCCGCGAGGTCGGCGTCCCGCAGCACGACGTCGAGCGGTGAGCCCGACGCCCACTTGTACATCGCGAGGGCGAGCCCGTTCGCCGGCACGTCGCTCCCCGGGAGCCGGTGCTCGTGCTCCACGTCGTCGAGAACGCTCCACACCTCCTGCGTGGCGGCGAGGGCCTCGCGGAACCGACCCCGCGGCAGGTACCGCTCGGGCACGTCGGTGTCGTCCCGACGCGGCTCGTACACGAGGCAGCAGGCGAGGGCGGCGAGACTCGGCGCGTCGAGCCCCTTCCAGAGTCCGCGACGGAGGCACTCGGCGACGAGCAGATCGCGTTCGCCGTAGATGCGACGCAGCGCCTGTCCCGGAGCGGCGAGGCCGATGCCGCCGGGCATGTCGCCCTCCTCGAGATAGCCGAGCTCGAGGAGGACGTCCACGACGCGGTCGAAGACCTTCGCGACGGCGCCGGTCCGTGTGCTGATCTGGCGGCGAAGGGTGTCGGTCTCCCGGCGGAGCCGGAACCAGCGCTCGGCCCAGCGCGCGTGCTTCTCCCGGTCGGCGCAGCCGTGGCACGGGTGCGCCTTGAGGCGCTTCCGGAGAGACGCGATCTGGCGCGACCGCCGCTCGCGCTTGGCGGCGGAGCCGGCGTCGGGGCGCTGCTTCTCGAGGTCCCCGAGCTCGCGCCGAATCGACGCGTACTCGGCGAAGTCGCCGAGGTGGCAGCGCATCGCCTCCGCGTAGCCCTCGAGCGATCCCTCCTGATCGCGGACCTTCCGCGCGAGGTCCACGACGGCGCGGTCGGCCTGGAACTGGGCGAACGACGACTCGAGGATCTCGCGCGTCCGCCGGCGACCGAAGCGATCGATGAGGTTGACGGCCATATTGTACGTGGGACGGAAGCTCGAGTTGAGGGGATAGCTGCGCCGCGAGGCGAGCGAGGCCACGGCCTGCGGGTGCAGCCCCTCCACCCACTGGATGACGGCGTGACCCTCGACATCGATGCCCCGGCGCCCGGCACGCCCCGTGAGCTGCGTGTACTCCCCCGACGTGATCGGGACGCGCGCCTCTCCGTTGAACTTCTCGAGCTTCTCGAGCACGACGGTCCGTGCCGGCATGTTGATGCCGAGCGCGAGCGTCTCCGTGGCGAACACGACCTTGAGAAGCTTGCGCTGGAACAGCTCCTCGACGACCTCCTTGAAGGCGGGCAGGAGACCGGCGTGATGGGCGGCCACTCCCCTCTCGAGTCCGTCCCGCCACTCCCAGAAGCCGAGCACGGCGAGGTCCTCGTCCTGGAGGGCGCTCGTGCGCTCGTCGACGATCGCACGGATCTCGCGACGCTCGTGCTGCTCCGTGAGCCGCACCCCCGCGCGCACGACCTCCTTGACCGCCTGGTCACAGCCCACGCGGCTGAACACGAAGAAGATCGCCGGAAGGAGATGGTGCTCCCCCAGCAGCTCGACGGTCGCGGCGCGCGACGTCCGCTCCTGGCGCTGCGGCCCGCGACGCCGGTTGTACCGACTCACATCGTCGTACTGCTTCGTCGTGAGGGCGCGCCCGCCGAACTGCGCCAGCCGCACGAGCTCCGGATTCACGTTGGGGTCGTCGGCCGACGTCTTCGCATCGAACAGATCGAGCAGTCGGCCGCCGATCAGCACGTGCTGATCGAGAGGCACCGGACGGTCCTCCGACACGATGACGTCGGTGTCGCCGCGCACGGCGTGGAGCCAGTCGCCGAACTCCTCGGCGTTCGAGACCGTGGCGCTCAACGAGACGAGCCGGACGGCCGGCGGCAGGTGGATGATGACCTCCTCCCACACGGCCCCGCGGAATCGGTCGGCCAGGTAG
>CAKTZW010000563.1 GCA_934636065.1 uncultured Labedella sp. | reverse complement strand
CGGTCCGCGACCTCCGGCATCGTCACCGGCGTCTGCACCCCGATCCACCTCGGCCGCTCGCTGACCGTCCACGAGATCGCCGTGACCGACGAGCGGGGGCGGCGCTGCTCGACCATCCGGATCACCAATCTCATCAAGGACCGCTGACGCTCCCCGCAGCCCTCCGAACACGACGAAGCCCCCGGCGCGAACCGGGGGCTTCGTGATGTCGGGGACGGTGGCTACTTCTTGGCGCCGAGCTGCTCGATGATCGCCTGGGCGACGTCGTGCATGGTCAGACGGCGGTCCATCGAAGCCTTCTGGATCCAGCGGAACGCCTCCGGCTCCGAGAGACCCATCTTCTCGTTGAGCAGGCCCTTCGCGCGGTCGACGAGCTTGCGCGTCTCGAACCGCTCGACCATGTCGGCGACCTCGGCCTCGAGGGTGATGATCTGCTGGTAGCGGCTGAGGGCGATCTCGATCGCCGGGAGCAGGTCGTTCGGCGTGAACGGCTTGACGACGTACGCGAGCGCACCGGCGTCGGCCGCCTGCTCGACGAGCTCCTTCTGGCTGAAGGCGGTGAGGAGGACGACGGGCGCGATCTGCGCCTCGGTGATGCGCCGCGCCGCGGCGATGCCGTCGAGCTGCGGCATGCGGACGTCCATGACGACGAGGTCGGGGCGCAGTTCGGTCGCGAGCGCGACCGCGGTCTCGCCGTCGCCGGCTTCACCGACGACCTCGAAGCCGTTGTCCCGGAGGATCTCGACGATGTCGAGGCGGATGAGGGACTCGTCTTCAGCGACGACGACGCGTCGTGGTGCTGATGCGGTTGCTTCGTGCTCGGTCACGGATCAATCCTACGGTAACGTTGTCGCCGGTGTTGTGAGCCGGTGTGGCGGAACGGCAGACGCGGAGCACTCAAAATGCTTTGTCCGAAAGGGCGTGTGGGTTCGAATCCCACCACCGGCACCACCAGCCCCCGCCGATGAGGCCCCTTTCCCTCGGGATGTGACGCACCGGTGCGCCGGAGTCACCAGGACGGATCGTAATCAGGATGATCGTCATCGCCTCCTCGCGCGCGCTGGCCGGACGGCTCCGCGACGACTACGACCGCCAGCGAGCCGAGGGATCGGCCCCCGTCGGCTCCTGACGGGCGTGAGCGGCATCACGGGTCGGCGAGGAATCCGTCGATCGCGGCGACGGTGAGGCGCCACTCCTCCGGTCCCCCGTGACCCTCGGCCTCGACGATGTGCAACCGGCTCGCCGGCCAGGCACGATGCAGCCGCCACGCGGTCAGCACGGGGCTGCTGAGATCACGGCGGCCGTGGATGAGGACAGCGGGGACGTCGCGCAGGACGGCGATGCGATCGAGGATCGCGCGCCCGGTCGGCAGGAAGCAGTCGTGGGCCCAGTAGTGGGTCACGAGGGTCGCCTTGTTCTCGAGCACGCGACCGCCGGGTGACGCCGGCGCCCCGGCCCAGCCCGGATCGAGCGACACGTGGGTGTTCTCCCACCCGTCCCACGCGAGAGCGGCTCGGGAGCGTACGACCGGGTCGGGGTCCCGCAGGAGCGCCGCGTAAAACGTGACGGCGCGGACGCCGCGCGGTACGGCGGCGGTGTGCCGCTCGTGCACCTCGGGGAACAGCATCCCGACACCGTCGCTGATCCAGTCGATCTCCTCCCTGCTCCCGGAGGTCACGGCGGTGAGCACGAGCTCCGACACCGCGAGAGGGTGCTCGAGCGCGTAGGCGAGAGCGAGCGTCGAGCCCCACGAGACGCCGTGGACGAGCCAGCGCTCGACGCCGAGCATCGCGCGCACCGCGTCGACGTCGCCGACGAGAGCGTCCGTCGTGTTCGAGTCGAGGCCGGACAGGTCGTCGATCGCCCAGGGAACGCTTCGACCGCACCCGCGCTGGTCGATCCCGACGATGAGGTGCCGCTCGGCGTCGAAGCGACGGCGATACGACCCGTCGCCGAGCCCGCTCCCCGGCCCGCCGTGCAGATACAGGGCCGGCTTGCCGTCCGGGTTGCCGGAGGTCTCCCAATAGATCTCGGCACCATCGGGACGGCGG
>CAKTZW010000562.1 GCA_934636065.1 uncultured Labedella sp. | reverse complement strand
ATCCTCGGCGACGAGCCACCGTTCCCGAATTGACACGATGCGCCGCACCTAACTCGGTGTAGCAAATCTTTCACTGATGCCGCTACCATGGAGTCACCACCCGGCAGCGAGAGGAAGCGCACATGGCGATCCACACTTCCAAGACCCGCGACGATCTGGCTCGCCTGCTCTCCCCGATGCGGCTCGAGGCCACGCCGTTCGAGCGGGCCGTCGCCATCGGTGCTGCGGAGAGCCGCACCTTCTCGCCCGCCGCTCCGAAGTCGGGCCCGGAGTTCACCCGCTGGCTCCGTACCGTTGAGTCGCTGCACGAGGGCATCATGCTCCTGCGCGCTGGGTGGCTCCGCTTCGACCCGCAGAACCTGCCGTACTTCCTGCAGCCCGATCTAAACATCGGCCTCATCGTCAGCAGCGGCGACGCCTTCACGGGCGTCACCTACGGCAACCCCACGACCCGCAACCCGAAGGGCTCGGCCTTCGCCCGTCGCGTCGACGAGAACGGCAAGGTCGCGATGTTCGGCCAGCCGGTCGACGACGGCGAGGTCGACGTCGAGGACGCCTGGATCCTGCTCTACGACGAGCGCGACGGTCTGGTGCACCTCGAGCTCTCCCGCCCGTCCTCGATGGCCGGCAGTTTCGTCGACAGCTGGTCGGAGCGAATCATCTTCCCGGCGTTCGATCTTGCGCTCGGCACCTTCTCGTTCGAGGAGGAGACGGAAGAGGACGAGGGCTACGGCTTCACCGTCGCTCGTCGCTAAGGCGACGAGGTTCCCACAATGAGCACCACCTTCATTCCGGCGCGCCTTGAGATGGCGCGCGCCATTCGTCAGATGACCGCGACGGATCTCGCCGCCGCGGCCGGCACGACGCCGCCCTGGGTGTCGCAGGCCGAGAACATGAAGAAGACGCCGAGCCCGGAGCTGATCCGCGAGTTCGCCCGCGTCCTCAACTTCCCGCTCGACTTCTTCTATCGCCCGGTCGCGAGCCTGCCGCCGTCCGACGCCTTCCACTTCCGGGCGAGCTCTCGGCTCGCCAAGAAGGACGAGGCGACGGCACGGAGCTTGTCGACGCTCGCCATCGAGCTGTCGGACTGGATCGAGGCGACGTACCGTGCGCCCGAGCCGGCCGTGCCGGAGCTGCAAGATCTGATCGACTCCGACGACGAGCTCGCTCCCGAGCAAGCCGCCGAGGCGCTGCGCGGGGCGTGGGGTCTTGGGGTGGCGCCCATCAAGAACCTGCTCCAGCTCCTGGAGTCTAAGGGGGCGAAGGTCTACTCCGCAGGAGGACCGCTACAAGCCATCGACGCCTTTTCGTTCCGCCATGGGGCGACGCCGGTCATCTTCTTGAACATTCACAAGTCCGCCGAGCGTCTCCGCTTCGACCTGGCCCATGAGCTTGGCCACCTCGTGATGCATGGTGGGTCGCTGCACGTCGAGCCGGGCAAGGAGAAGGAACAGGCTGCCAACGACTTTGCCAGCTCCTTCCTAATGCCACGCGCCGATGTGCTCGGGGCTATTAGCGGCAACCTGATGCTCGAGGACATCATGGTGCTGAAGCGTCGCTGGCGCGTCAGTGCGATGGCGCTCAATCTCCGGGCTCACCGGCTCGGCGTCATCTCGGAGTGGACGTACGGCACACTCGCCAAGCAGCTCTCGATGGCTGGCTTCCGACGAGGGGAGCCGGGATCAGATCTTCGGGCGGAGAGTTCCAGTCTGCTTACTCAGGTCATGAGCGACGTGCGCGCTCGGGGTGAGGGCTTCGCCGACATTGCGAAGGTGCTGAGCGTTCGGGCTCAGGATGTTCAAGACCTGATGCTCGGCATCGTGAGGTTCGCCCTTCAAGGTGACGGTGTCCAGCGCACGCCGAGCAGAGGACGGCCTCGCGACGTGTCGCTTGCTCCCGTCGCAGACATTCGGTCTCGTCGGGACGCAGGGCGCTAGACCAGCTCTGCGCGCACAGTTCCTGATTCAAAGGGAACGAGCTGCTGCTTCGTCGTTTCGAACCGACCGATGTGGAGCAGCTCCTTGCGCGCCGGGAAGGGCATGCGGGTGTACC
>CAKTZW010000561.1 GCA_934636065.1 uncultured Labedella sp. | reverse complement strand
GACGACGAGGAAGAGGGCGAAGCCCTTGCGCCGCCGCCGAGCCGTCTTGACCGTGAGACGGGACGAGTCGTCGTCCGTCGCCTTCACCGACGTCGATCCGGTGCCCTGGGGGGCGAGCACATTGGTGAGCTCGGTCCCGCCGGGCAGTGGCAACGGTGGGAGGAACGTCGTCGACTGGGCGCTCGTCGACACGCTGAGACCCAGCTGGCCCTCGATCTCGTGCAGGCGCTCGAGCAGCTCCCCGGCGTTGGCCGGGCGCTGCTCCGGGTCGCGTTCCGTCGCCCAGAGGACGAGGTCGTCGAGTTCGTCCGGGACCTCGGGATTGCGCGCACTCGGCCGCGGGACGGAGTCGTTCGCGTGCTGGTACGCGATCTGCATGGGCTGCTCGCCCTTGTACGGCTGCTCGCCCGTGAGCATCTCGTACATCATGATGCCGAGCGCGTAGATGTCGCTGCGCGTGTCGGCGATGCCGCGCGTCACGAGCTCGGGGGAGAGGTAGGCGATGGTGCCGAGCAGGGCCTGGCCCGTCGCGGTGTTGGCGCTCGCGGCCCGGGCGAGACCGAAGTCGCTGATCTTGATGCGGCCGTCGTCCGCGAGTAGGACGTTCTCGGGCTTCACGTCGCGGTGCACGATGCCGGCCCGATGCGCCGCCGCGAGACCGGTGAGCACGGCATCCATGATGTCGACCACCTGCTGCGACGAGAGCGTCCCGCGCTCCGCGAGCAGCTCGCGCAGAGTGATGCCCGGCAGGTACTCCATGACGAGGTAGGCCATGTCGCTGTCCTGGCCCTGATCGAACACGCTGACGACGTGCGGGTTGGCCAGTCGTGCCGCCGAGCGGGCCTCCTGGACGAAGCGGTTCTTGAACGTCGAGTCGTCGGAGAGGTGGCCGTGCATGATCTTGATGGCCACGCGCCGCTCGAGCCGTTGGTCGGTCGCGAGGTAGACCGTCGCCATGCCGCCCCTGGCGATGCGAGAACGCACGAGGTATCGGCCGTCGATGAGACGGCCGATCATCGGGTCGGTCTGCTGGCCAGTCGTCACAGTGAGATTCTAGGGAGCCTGATCGGCGCCTCACGGAATGAACACGGTGAATCGGCGCATCCGCGCCGATCGTCATGGGATCGTGAGGATCGGAGAGTCGTCTCGCCGTTCGAAGCGGGGCGGAGCCAGCCGCTCAGAGCTCCGAGAGCCACGACCGCGCAGACTGCTCCCACTTCGCGTACGCGTCCGGGTATGCCGAGATCTGCACGGCCTGCGCCGCCTCGGCGACCGACATGCTCTCCCAGCCGACCACGTCGAGGAGGCCCCTCGTCTTCCCCTGCACGCCCGTGAAGAACGCCGTCGTCGAGTAGGTCGGATCGAGGATCTCGGCGGCGGAGCCCCAGCCCTGGCTCGGCCGCTGCTGGAAGATGCCGAGCGAGTCGGCGTGACCGTGGTCGAGGTTGCGGAGCCCGGATTCCTGCATCGCGGCGGCGAGAGCGACGACGAGTCCCTGGTCTCCGACCCCGAGGGACCGGCCGATCGCGACGATCCGCGCGGCGTTCGTCCGCATCTCGCTCGTCAGCGCCGTGGTCTCGGGAGCGGGGGCGGGAGTCGGAGCGGGAGCAGGGGCGGGAGCGGGAGCGGGGGAGTCGGTCGCGCCACCGGGGATCACGATGGTCTGACCCGGATAGATGATGCTGTCGCGGCTCAGTCCATTGGCGGCGAGGATCGAGCTCACCGTCGCGCCATGCTTCTGTGCGATCCCGATGAGGGTGTCACCGCTCGCCACGGTGTAGGAGCGCTCCGGTTCCGGTGCGTCGGCGGGAGCGGGCGCCGGGGCCGGCGCCGGAGAGTCGGCGGCGAGCAGGAGGGTCTGGCCGGGATAGATGACGCTCGACCATCCCAGTCCGTTCGCGGAGAGGACCGTCTTGACGTCGAGCCCGAAGCGTCCAGCGATCCCGGAGACGGTGTCACCGGAGACCACCGTGTAGCTCGACGGCGCGCTGGCGCGCGTCGGTGCCGGGGCTGTCGCGGCGACGGCGGGAGGAGGAGTTGGACGGGAGCGGAG
>CAKTZW010000560.1 GCA_934636065.1 uncultured Labedella sp. | reverse complement strand
GTACTGGTACGTCGCACCGGGCGTCAGCCCCTTGTCGGTGAACGAGATCATCGGTCTCGTCCAGAAGTTCGACGCCTCCTGCGTCGTCCAGATGGGAGAGGCCGTCTGTCCGTTGCGGATGATGTCGTAGGTGAGGAGCGAGTTGTCGCGGTCGTGGTTCGCCGGCCAGGACACGCGGACCGCTCCGCGGGTGAAGGAGGCGAGGGTCGGCTTGAAGAAGGACCCCGAGACGAGGGGGCCGTCCTTGTTCGGCGCGATCGACTTCGCGGCGAAGCGCGCGAGGCCCTGCTGGCGCGTGCCGTTCACGGTCGTGAACTCGCCGCCGTAGAGGACGTAGTCTCCCGAGACGAGGACGTCCCACGGGCCCTGCCACATCTGCGTGAACGACCCCGCGTTCATGTCGGGGTACCAGTCGAGCAGCGAGGGGCTCGGTCGACCGGGGTGGTCCGGGTAGCCGTAGATGTCGGGCTTCGAGGTGCCGGTCACGTCCTTGGAGAAGGCGATGGCGCGGTTGAAGGTCCAGGGCTCCGTCTGGGGGAAGCCGCCCGTGCCGAGGTTGCCGCAGTAGTGGGCGTGGCCCGCGGTGTAGATCGCCGACGACTGCGCCGACGCCGAGATCGAATACGTGTCGCCGTGGCAGTCGGCCACCCAGTCGAGGCTCCCGCCGTCCCAGTCGGCGCGGAACGCGCCCTCGAGGTTGCCGCCGGAGCCGTAGACGTAGCCGGTGCCGTAGACGCTCGTGCCGTCGCTCGCGAGATCGTAGATCGAGGCGTCCTTGCCGCCGTTGCGGATCTCGGAGTTGGAACCGAACGGCAGGATCGCGGCGGAGACCGCGTCGACGGCTCCCAGCCCGTAGCCGGGGTTGCTCGACCCGTTGAGAGTCGTGAAGCTGCCGCCCAGGACGACCTTCGAGTTGTCGGGCGAGAGCAGCATGGCACGGACCACGCCGCCCGCGGTGGCGGGGGCCCAGGGAAGGACCGCGCCGTTCGATGCGGAGAACGCGGCCACACCGGGTGCGCGCGTGACGTTCGGGGCCGCTGCGTTCGCCTTCACCTGGGAGAAGTAACCGCTGACGTAGACCGTGGAGTTCGTCGCGACGACCTCCATGGTCTGCTTGTTCGTCTCGGCGGTGAAGGAGGTGCTGAGCGCGCCCGTCGCGACGTCGAAGGCGGCGATGTGCTGGCGCGTCTGGCCCGCGACGCTCGTGAAGTCGCCGACCGCGTAGAGCCGCTTGCCGTCGGGCGAGGCCGCGAGACCGAGGACCTGCTGGTCCGTCCCCGGGGCCCACGGGAGCAGCGCGCCCGTCTTGATGTTGTACGCGAGGAGGTTCTTCCGCTCCGTCGTGCCGACGCCCTCCCTGTTGCCGGTCGGTCGGGTGGTGTTGAACTTCCCGCCGACGTAGACGACGTCGCCGATCACGACCTGGTCCCAGACCACTCCGTCGACCTGCGGGACGACGAGCGAGTCGGAGGAGACCGTCTCCGGCGTTCCGGGGGCCGGGCTGGTGTCGGCGTGCGCCGGCTGCAGCGTCAGCATGCTGAGCACGACGGCGGACACCGTCGTGCCGACGAGGGCGACGAGGCGCCCGGTGCGGCTCACTCGCCGCGGCGGTGTTGCGGTTTCGGGTACCGGCAACGAGGTCATGACTGGTCTCACCGTCTGTCGGGGGAAGAGAAGGCTCCGACGCGAGACGGCCCGGCGTATCTGAGGGCAACTCACATTGGTGCGAACTGATAGTAACCCTCACGTTCGCATAATGGGTGCCCCCCTTTCGGGGCGGAGGGGACCCGGTCGATCGTCCGGCGATGCACACCTCCGCCCACGACGACGGCGCGGTCGATCGAGGACTCGATCGGCCGCGCCGTCTTGAAGAGGTACGAGCGTGATGTCAGGAGGTCGGAGCAGACCCCTCGAAAACGAGCGGCGGCTGGTCCGCGTCGTAGTCGACGGTGATCCGCACCTGTTCGCGATCCTCCTCCGGCACGTTGTAGACGAACGTCCCGGTCACCGACTTCCCGGGTGCGACCTCGGCGGGAAGCGCCTTACCACCCGGT
>CAKTZW010000559.1 GCA_934636065.1 uncultured Labedella sp. | reverse complement strand
CATCTGGGCGTTCTTCCTGCTCGCGCTCGTGGACGTCCTGCTGCTCGGCCGCCGGATCCGGAAGCGCCTCGCGGAGAAATTCGGAGAGAGCCGCGTGGAGCGGGGCGTGCGGTGGTACGCCGCGATGCGCTCCCTGCAGTTGCGCGTCCTCCGGCTGCCGAAGCCGCAGGTCAAGCGCCGCGAGTTCCCGGAGTAGGAGCGTCTGAGGCGGACTTTCGCCGCCGTGCGAGCCCCCGGTTGACGGCGCGTGCCCAGAACGGCCCGGCGTAAATGAATCCCGTGTAGCCCTGTACGAGCGTGGCTCCGGCCTGCAGCCGACCGTGCACGTCGTCCGCCGTCTCCACGCCGCCGACGGAGATGACGCACATCCCTGCCGGGAGCTCGCGACGCAGGAGCCGCAGCACCTCCAGCGCCCGCCGCGCGAGCGGTGCGCCTGAGACGCCGCCGGCGCCTGCGGCGGCGACGACGTCCGGAGCGGTGCGGAGACCGTCGCGGCTGATCGTCGTGTTGGTGGCGATGACGCCGTCGAGGCCCGTCGCGACGACGAGCTCCGCGATGCGGACCACTTCCCCGTCGGCGAGGTCCGGAGCGATCTTCACGAGGAGTGGCGTCCGGCCGGCGGCGTCCTTGACGGCCTCGAGGAGCGGAGCCAGTCGGTCGAGCTCCTGCAGTCCGCGCAGCCCCGGTGTGTTCGGCGACGACACGTTGACGACGAGGTAGTCCGCGAGCGGGGCGAGAGTCCGTGTGCTCTCGAGATAGTCGTCGATCGCATCGTCGACCTCGACGACGCGGCTCTTTCCGATGTTGACCCCGATGACCGGCCGGTGCGGCTCGGCGCGGAGGGACCACAATCGCTCGGCCGCACGCGCCGCGCCCTCGTTGTTGAATCCCATCCGGTTGAGGACCGCGCGGTCCTCGACGAAGCGGAACATCCGGGGCTTCGGGTTGCCCGGCTGCGGGACCGCCGTCAGCGTCCCGACCTCCACGTGGGAGAAGCCGAGGCTACCGAGTCCCATGACCGCCTCAGCGTTCTTGTCGAAGCCGGCGGCGACGCCGAACGGCGACGAGAACGTGAGGCCGAGGGTGTGGACGGCGTCCCGCGGGTCCGGCCGCGTGAATGCGCGGACGATGGGAGCGAGGCCGAGCCTCGGGATGGCGCGGATCACGGCGAAGGCGAGATGGTGAGCGCGCTCGGGGTCGAGTCGTGTGAGGAGGAGCGAGAAGAGGAGACGATACATCAGGGTTCCGATCGGCGGGAGCAGCTCATTCGCTCCGGCGCGGCCGATCCTCCCCCGCGTGCTCGACCCGTAGGAGCGTGATCGCCTCTTCGAAGTCGTCGAGGGAGTCGAAGCCCTGGTACACGCTCGCGAAGCGCAGGTACGCGACCTCGTCGAGCTCGCGGAGCGGCTGCAGGATCGCGAGACCGATGTCGTTCGCGTCCACCTGGGCCGATCCCGTCTGCCGGATCGTCTCTTCCACCCGCTGAGCGAGAACGGCCAGGTCCGAGTCCGTCACGGGCCGACCCTGGCACGCCTTCCGCACTCCGCTCACGACCTTGTCCCGACTGAACGGCTCGACGACCCCGCTGCGCTTGATCACGCCGAGGCTCGCGGTCTCGGTGGTGCTGAAGCGGCGACCGCACTCGGGGCATTGCCGGCGACGCCGGATCGACAGGCCGTCGTCGCTCGTGCGCGAGTCGATGACCCGCGAGTCGGGGAAGCGGCAGAAAGGACAGTGCATGACGACTCCCTCAGTCGGCGGGGCGAGCGGTGAAGCGGGCGGTCACGGCCTCGCCGTGGGCGGGGAGGTCCTCGGCGACCGAGAGCGCGACGATGTGGTCGGCGACCTCGCGCAGAGCCGGCTCCGAGTAGGTGACGATCTGCTGCGGCCGGAGGAACGTGAACGCCCCGAGGCCCGAGGCGAACCGCGCCCCGCCCCCGGTGGGCAGCACGTGGTTGGATCCGGCGAGGTAGTCGCCGAGGCTCACGGGAGCGTGCGGCCCGGCGAAGATCGCGCCGGCGGAGTGGATGAGCGGGAGCAGTCCGTCGACGTCGATGAC
>CAKTZW010000558.1 GCA_934636065.1 uncultured Labedella sp. | reverse complement strand
GCCCAGGGCCGCTCGGGGGACGACGACGTCAACTGGCTGCACATGCTCGTGCAGGACGCTCAGCTCCTCGCCGACCTCGCTTTCGCGGACATCGTGCTGTGGGTTCCGACCACGGACGACAGCTTCGTCGCGGTCGCCCACTACCGACCGTCGAGCGCCGCGACGCTGTTCTACCGGGACTTCGTGGGGCAGCGGATCAAGCAGCAGTGGCGCTCCCAGGTGACCGAGGCGTTCGAGACCGGCTCGATCATCGACTCGTCGGCCCCCGACTGGTACGAGGAGACGCCGACTCGGGTCCGGGCCGTCCCGGTCCTGCGGCGGCTCCGTTCGTCGAACCCGGAGACGACCGCTGCACCGATCGCAGTGCTCACGCGCCACACGAACCTGGGGGAGGCGCGGACGCCGAGCCGGCAGGAACTCACCTTCAACGACACGGCCGGCGAGCTCTTCACCATGATCGCGGCGGGGGACTTCCCGGACCTCTCGGCTCCAGCCGGGCCGCGCCGAGGGGCGCCGCGCGCCTCCGACGGCCTCATCCGCCTCGACGTCGAGGGAGTCACGACCTTCGCGAGCCCGAACGCGCTCTCGGCGTTCAATCGGATGGGCTTCGTCGAGGAGCTCGAGGGCGAGTCGCTCGCGGAGGTGACCACGCGGATCCTGCCGTCCGAGGACCAAGTCGACGAGTCGCTTCCCCTCGTGGTGACCGGCCGCGCCCCGTGGCGGACCGACATCGAGGCGCGCGGGGTGACCGTCTCGCTGCGCGCGATCCCGTTGCGCCATCACGGCACGCGCACCGGCGCGATCGTGCTGTGCCGCGACGTCTCGGAGCAACGGCACCAGGAGCGCGAGCTGCTCACGAAGGACGCGACGATCCGCGAGATCCATCACCGCGTGAAGAACAACCTGCAGACCGTGGCGTCGCTCCTGCGAATCCAGTCCCGTCGTTCGCACACCGACGAGGCGCGCGACGCGTTGTCGCAGGCGATGCGGCGGGTCGCCGCGATCGCCGTCGTGCACGACACCCTCTCGGAGGGCCTGACGCAGGACGTCGATTTCGACGAGGTGTTCGACCGCGTGCTCATGCTCGTGGCCGAGGTCGCCTCAGCGCACAACACCACGGCCCACCCGCGGAAGACGGGGTCGTTCGGCGTGCTGCCGAGCGAGTACGCGACTCCGCTCGCCCTCGCGCTGACCGAGCTCGTCACGAACGCTGTCGAGCACGGACTCAACGGCCTCGAGGGCAGCGTCGAGATCGAGGCGCAGCGCAACGACGAGAGGCTCACCGTCGTCGTGCGCGACAACGGCTCGGGGCTGCCCGAGGGCAAGGTCGGCTCGGGTCTCGGCACTCAGATCGTGCGCACCCTCATCCAGGGGGAGCTGGGCGGCACGATCGACTGGCACACCGTGGTCGGCAACGGCACGGAGGTCACGATCGACATGCCGTTCCGCTGGATCAAGAATCGGTAGATCCGCCGGAACGGCCGTCGGCCGGGGTCGACCGGCAGGGCCGGTCGCGAGAGGGGACGTCGAGTCGCGAGGACCTAGGAGGCGCGGCGGGCGCGGGCGGCGCGGCGCTTGAGGGCGCGGCGCTCATCCTCGGAGAGGCCGCCCCACACGCCGGAGTCCTGTCCGGTCTCGAGGGCGTACTGAAGGCAGATCTCGGTGACGGTGCAACGGCCGCAGACGGCCTTCGCCTTGTCGATCTGGTCGACGGCCGGCCCCGTGTTGCCGACCGGGAAGAACAGTTCCGGGTCGGCGGTCAGGCAAGCGGCTTTGTCGCGCCAGTCCATGCAGGTGCTCCTTAATTGCGGGGGAATCGACCGAATCGGTCGGAGTAGGGTCTCAGCGGCCGAGGTCGTCGAACGAGGACGCGGGGGACGTCGGCATTCGCATCGTCCCGTCGGACACATCCTCCTGTCGCGCTCGTCCTCCGGGTGGAGGAGGCTCCGGCAGTCGGACGGTTCCCGGCAGCACGCGACGCGTCTCGAGATCGGACGATGCAGAGCACCGGTGGATCGTCGTGTGTCGCTGTGCCGTGAGCGGGATGCGGTCTCCAGGGG
>CAKTZW010000557.1 GCA_934636065.1 uncultured Labedella sp. | reverse complement strand
CGGCGAGCCACCGGCCCGCGCCGCCCCCGAGGGGGTGGACGGCCGTCGAGGGCACATCGAGCGCCGCGAGCACACGGACGACGTTGAGGCCCTTGCCCCCGGGCCGGCGGGCCACGGAGCGGACGCGCACGGTCTCGCCGATGCGCTGCTCGTCCACCCGGTAGGTCACGTCGATCGCCGGGTTCGGCGTCACGACGACGATGCGAGCCATGTGCCCCTCCTCATCACTCGGGCGATCCGCCAGCCGTCGAGGGCGACGAGGTCCGCCGTCTCGCCGACGGCCAACGACGTCGTCGGGAGGCCGAGGAGTCGCGCCGGGGTCGAACTCGTGAGCGGCACGACGGCCGCGGCGTCGAGACCGCGCTCGAGCAGTCCCTCGACCGCGCCTCCGACGGGAGTCGTACTGCCGGCGAGGGACGATCCGTCCGCGAGCATCGCGATCCCGTCCGAGACGACGACGTCCGACCCGGCGAGGCGGTGCGCACCGTCTCCGAGCCCGGTCGCGGCCATGGCGTCCGAGACGAGCAGGACGCGATCCGCTGCGGCGCGGAGCACGGCGTCGACCACGACGTCGTGCACGTGGTGACCGTCGCCGATGAGTTCGAGCCCCAGTCGGGCGTCCGCGAGACCCTGCCCCACGGGCCCGGGGTCGCGGTGATGGAGGGGAGGCATGCCGTTGAAGAGGTGCGTGAGCACCGTCGCGCCCGCGTCGACGGCCGCCGCGACGACGCCGGACGACGCCGCCGTGTGCCCGAGGGCGACGACGACGCCCGCGTCGACGAGTCGCCGGACGGCCTCGAGGCCCCCGGGGAGCTCGGGCGCGAGCGTCACCATCGCGAGCGCGCCGTCCGCCGCGTCGAGCAGGGCGTCGACATCGGCGGGGACGGGGTCGCGCAGCAGGGCGGGATCGTGGGCGCCGCGCCGCTCGCGTGAGAGGAACGGACCCTCGAGGTGGAGGCCCGCGAGGGCGCCGCTCCGCACGACGGGGGCGAGCTCCCGCAGCCTCGCGACGGTTCCGGCGAACGGACCCGTGGCGAGGGAGCCGAGCAGGGTCGTGCTGCCGCCGGCCGCGTGGTGCGCGATGGCGGGCGCCGGATCGACCCCGAGCGCGGCGAAGTCGACGCCCCGGGCGCCGTGGACGTGCACGTCGACGAAGCCCGGCACGACGACGTCGACGGTCTCGACGTCCGCATCGGACGGTGTCGGCGCTCCGTCTCCCCGTTCCGTCACCACGCCTGCCTCGATCCGGAGCCAGCCCGGGCCGTCGTGGCCGCGACCGTCGAGGAGCCGATCGGCGGCGACGATCACGCTCATCGGGCGCGTCCGTCCTCGAGCCGCCCCGCGAGGAGCGCGGCGCCGATGGCCCCGGCGCGGTCCCCGTGCCGCGCGGCGACGACCGCCGGGATCCGGAGTCCGACGAGCCGCCGCTCGAGCGCCGCGGCGAGGGGGTCGAGCAGGAGCGCACCCGCGCCGGCGAGTCCGCCCCCGATGACGATCGTCTCGGCCCCGACCGCCGTCGTGAGTCCGGCGAGTTCGTCCGCGAGCACCTCGACCGTGTCCGTCCAGACGGCGGTCGCGGCGGGATCGCCGGCGGCGACCCGCTCGGCGACGGCGCGGGCGTCGGGTGCGCCCGCTCGGCGTGCCGTGGCGGTGGCGGAGGAGACCGCCTCGACCCGGAGTCCCGCGTGCGGCCCGGAGACGAGGAGGCGCTGCCCGATCTCGCCGGCCCAGCCGCCCGAGACGACGGGCTCGCCGTCGAGCAGGATCGCCGCGGCGACGCCCGTCCCGATCGGCACGAAGACGACCGCGCCGGAGAGGCGGGCCGCGGCGCCGGAGTGCCGCTCCGCCAGGGCCGCCGCGCGCACGTCCTGACCGAAGGCGACCGAGCGGCCGAGTCTCTCGCTGAGCCTCGCCGCGAGCGGAGCGTCGCGGAACCCGACGTTCGCCGACAGGACGGCGATGCCGCGGGTCTCGTCGACGATCCCGGGAACGACGACGCCGACGGGCGCCTCAGCGGGCGCCGCGAGGGCGGAGAGGACGCCGGCGACGGCCTCGGTCACATGAGCG
>CAKTZW010000556.1 GCA_934636065.1 uncultured Labedella sp. | reverse complement strand
GCGCACGATCCCGCCGACCATCAACCTGGACAACCGCGACCCGGAGATCCCGCTCGACGTCGTCACGGCGCCGCGGGAGCTCGGCGATGGCGATCACATCGCCATCAGCAACTCCTTCGGGTTCGGCGGCCACAACGCGGTCGCCGCGTTCCGGACCTTCGCGAGCTGATCCCCGACGCGGAGAACCCCCGGCGGGAAGCCTTCCGCCGGGGGTTCTCTCGTTTCTCGGTCGTCGCCGTTTCGCCACTCGTGTCGCCGGGAAGCCGTCCGACGATCACGGTCCACGCCAGGGCGACGACCGGGTCCGTCGCGTCAGCCGACCTTGTGCAGCCAGATGACGGAGTTGTCGTCGCTCGCGTGCCGGAAGGCCTCGAGCTCGTCGTCCCATGCCTGTCCCAGGGCGACACGGAGCTCGCGCTGCAACTCGACCGGGTCGGCGCCCGCGACGTCCATCGCGTAGCGGATGCGGTCCTCGGGGACGACGACGTTGCCGGCGCTGTCGGTCTGCGCGTAGAAGATGCCCAGATCCGGGGTGTGCAGCCAGCGGCCGCCGTCGGAGCCGGGCCCGGGGTCCTCGGTCACCTCGAAGCGCAGGTGCTCCCATCCGCGCAGCGACGAGGCGATCGCGGCGCCCATGCCCTGCTGGCCGTCCCAGTAGAACTCGGCACGCTGGGACCCGGCGAGGACGGGCTGATCGGTCCATGAGAAGTTCACGGCACGACCGAGCGCGCGTCCTGCCGCCCACTCGACGTGCGGGCAGAGCGCGCGCGGTGACGAGTGGATGAAGATCATCCCTCGTGCAGCAGGTGCCACCATTTCATCCTCCATCATCCTGATACGTCTTCCCCTACGATCAGGCGGTCCGGAGACCAGTGGGATGAGTGGTGCTATTCGATTGAGCGCGGCCGCCTACCGGAGACCACCGACATCGTTGATTATGCCGCAGGATCCCGGGGAATACCAGCCGTGTAATTCCCTTCCCGGTTTCGTGACAGGCTCGTGTCCGCGCGGCCGTCATCCGCGGTCACACGATGCCGCTCCTGGCGACGCGCTGATCTACCATTCAGCAGTCGTGGGAAATCCCCCGCAGCCCGTCGCCCGGCACACATCGTCGTCGCGACACCGCATCATCGAAGGAAATCCAATGCCCATCACCTCACGCACCCTCCGTCGGACCCTCGTCGCCGGAGCGGCCGCCCTCGGCATCGTCGCCCTGAGCGCCTGCTCCTCGGGCGGATCGGAGTCCCCCTCCTCGTCCTCGTCGCCGTCCGGCGGAGTGTCGCTCGCGGATGTCCAGGACGCCGGCGTGATCGTCGTGGGAACGGAGGGGACATACCGCCCGTTCACCTTCCACGAGGGCGGCTCGGGCGACCTCACCGGATACGACGTCGAGATCATCACGGCCGTGGCCGACGAGCTCGGGGTCGACGTCCAGTTCGAGGAGACCCAGTGGGACGGCATCTTCGGCGGTCTCGACGCCGGACGCTTCGACGTCATCGCCAACCAGGTGTCGATCAACGAGGAACGCCTCGAGGACTACGACTTCAGCACGCCGTACACCGTCTCGCCCGGCGTCCTCATCGTCGCGGAGGACACCACAGACATCACGTCGCTCGAGGATCTCGACGGTCGCACGTCCGCGCAGTCGCTCACGAGCAACTGGTACGAGGTCGCCGAGAGCTACGGCGCCTCGGTCGAAGCCGTCGAGGGCTGGGCGCAGGCCGTCGCCCTCGTCGAGCAGGGCCGCGTCGACGCGACCATCAACGATGAGCTCACCTGGCTCGACTACCAGACCACCGAGGGCGGCGACGGCCTCAAGGCCGACGACACCGACGACAGCGGACCGGGGCACGGGGGCGGGGTCGTCCACCGAGTTGTTGTCACCTTTGAGGAGAAGGTCTCCGTTATCGGCGAGACCGACGATGCGATGGGTGTATTTCGCGCCGGTGCTGTCCTCCGCGGTCACGATCGACCCCGCGACGAAGTCGGTCGCCTTCGGTTGGCGGATGACGACCACGTCGCCGAACTTGATCGTCGGTTCCATCGAACGACCGTCGACCTCGACCACCG
>CAKTZW010000555.1 GCA_934636065.1 uncultured Labedella sp. | reverse complement strand
CGATGGCCCCGTCCCCCGGCTGCCCCGAGATGATCGCGACGTGGTCCGCTCCCGTCTCGCGGTCCCGGTAGGCGCGGACGCGGAAGGAGCCGTGCGTCGTCGGGACGGTGGTCTCGACCTCGAAGCGCACGGCGGACTCCGGCGGGGCCTCGTCACGACGGTCGCACGCTCCGGCGGCGTCCGGGTGCTCGTTCAGGAAGTCGATCAGGTCGGCGATGGTGATGACGGGCAGCTCGGCGCGACGCCCGAGTTCGATGAGGCCGGGCAGCCGCATCATGTCGCCGTCGTCCTCCACGACCTCCGCGATGACGCCGACGGGCTCGAGGCCCGCGAGGGTGAGCAGGTCGACGGCGGCCTCGGTGTGGCCGGGGCGCGAGCGCACCCCGCCGTCGACGGCGCGGAGCGGCAGCACGTGGCCCGGCCGGATGAGGTCGGACGGCCGCGACTCCGGGTCCGCGAGCACCCGCAGCGTGTGGGCGCGGTCGTGCGCGCTGATGCCGGTGGTCACACGGTCGGCGGCGTCGACGGAGATCGTGTAGGCGGTGCCGCGCGGGTCCTCGCTGTGCGCGACCATCGGCGGGAGCTCGAGCCGGTCCGCGATCGCGTTGGTCATGGGGGCGCACACGTAGCCGCTCGAGTGCCGGACGGTCCACGCGAGCCACTCGCGGGAGGCGAACTGCGCCGCGAGGACGACGTCGCCCTCGTTCTCCCGCCCCTCGTCGTCGGCGACGAGGACGGGCTTGCCGGATCGGAGCGCGTCGAGCGCCTGGGGGATCGTCGCGATGGTCATGCTGCGCTCCGTCCGTCGCCGCGGAACGCGAGCATGCGCGCCACGTGCCGAGCGAGGATGTCGGTCTCGAGGTTGACGCCGTCGCCCACGCGGAGGTCGCCGAGCGTCGTGGCCGACAGGGTCTCGGGGATGAGGGAGACCTCGAACCACTGCTCGTCCTCACCGACGGGGGAGAGGGCGCTCACGGTGAGGGAGACGCCGTCGACGGCGATCGAGCCCTTGTCGACGACGAGAGGGGCGAGGTCGGCGCCGAGGGAGAACCGGAGCACGCGCCACGCCGAGCCCTCGGTGATCGAGAGCACCGTGGCCGTCCCGTCGACGTGTCCCTGGACGATGTGGCCGCCGAGACGGTCGCCCACCTGCGCGGCGCGCTCGAGGTTGACGCGACGACCGACGGCGACGGAGTCGAGCGTGGACATCGCGAGGGTCTGGGCCATGACGTCGGCCGTGAACGTCTCCTCGTCGTGGGAGACGACGGTGAGGCAGACGCCGCTCACCGCGATGGAGTCGCCGAGTCGCGCTCCGGTGACGGCGAGCGGTCCGCGGACGGTGAGCCGCACGGCGCCGTCGCCGTGGTCGACGTCCGTCACGGCGCCGAGTTCTTCGATGATGCCGGTGAACATGTCAGTGGCGTCCTTTCGGGGTGGCGATGATGAGCAGATCGGCTCCGAGCGCGACGGTCTCGCGGACGGAGAGACGGAGCCCGTCGACGATCGTGGCGGCACCGATGTCCGTCGTGACCGTTCGCGGTCCGCCGAGCAGGAGCGGGGCGAGGTAGAGGTGGAACTCGTCGACGAGCCCGGTCGCGATGACGGCGCTCGCGAACCGCGGTCCGCCCTCGATGGTCAGGGTGCGGACGCCGCGGGAGTGCAGGGCCGCGAACTCCCCGACGAGCGAGGTGCCCGGGGAGGTGAGGAACCCGCTCGGGTGCGCGCGCACGCGTGCGCCGTCCGGCACAGGGGTGCGGCCGAACACGACAGGGAGCGGTTGCGTCGCCGCGAGGGCACCGCCCGGGCGTGCGGTGAGAGCAGGGTCGTCCGCGAGAACGGTCCCGGTGCCCACGCCGATCGCGTCGACCCCCGCCCGGCGGCGGTGCACGTCCTCCCGAGCGGCCTCGCCGGTGATCCAGCGGCTCGACCCGTCGGCCGCCGCGATGCGACCGTCGAGCGTCGCGGCCCACTTCACGGTGATGAGGGGACGCCCGAGGCGCGCCGACCGCAGCCAGTCGTCGAGGAAGATCTCGCCCTCCTCGCGCCGCACGCCCGCGACGACCTCGACGC
>CAKTZW010000554.1 GCA_934636065.1 uncultured Labedella sp. | reverse complement strand
CGTGGCGCGTCCCCGGCTTCCGGAGGCGGTGCAGCGCCTGGGCGTGGTTACCAAGAAGAGCGCGCCGGACTTCCTGCTGGTCGTCAACCTCGTCTCGCCGGACAAGTCGATCGACCGCGCCTACATGTCCAACTACGCGCTTACCCGCATCCGCGACCCGCTGAGCCGGATCGAAGGCGTCGGCGACGTGACCGCCCGAGAGGTCGAGGTCGGCCACGTCCAACTGCGCGTCGACGGAGGACGGGTCGGCGGCGGCCGCGGAGCGGATGGCGTCGAGGGTCTTGCCGTCCAGCCGGTGCAGGAGGCCCACCTGCGCCAGCCCGGCGACGGCCTCCCGGTCGTTCGGCGCCTGAGCGATCTGCTTGCGGTACGCCGCGATGGCCGCGTCGTAGTCCCGTCGCCCGATCGCCTCGTACGCCTCCTGGTGAAGCGGCGGAAGCTCCGGCTCGGCGGGCGGCTCCTCGGCGCCGCCCTCTACGACCACCCGGCCCGACACACCGCTCTGCGCAGCAGCCTCGACGACGCGCGTCAGGACCTGGACGAGCTGGGACTCCGGCAGCGCTCCCTGGAAGAGCGGCATCGGCTGACCGCCGATGAGCACGACGACGGTCGGAGCCGTCGTCGCCTGCAGTCCCTGGACCAGCTGGGGATTCGCGTCGATGTCGACGCGCACGAGCACGAGTGCGCCGTCGTGCTGGCCGATGGCGCGTTCGAGGACCGGCGCGAGAGCGACGCTCGCGTCCGAGCGCTCCGAGTACAGCTCGACGACGACCGGGACCCGGGTCGACAGGTCGATGAACTGACCGAAGTTCTGATCGGTGCCGCCGAGGACGAGCGACGGGACGCGCACCTCGTCCGCCGGGGCTGCGGTCCCGGAACCGGCCGGGGCGGGCGGCCGGGAGGCGAGCGCCGAGAGGTCGACGGCGCCGCGGAGGTTGGCGCCCGGGTTCGTGGGGATGCTCATGGCAACTCCTTCGCAGAGATGAGGGCCTGACTGAAGCCGAGGAGGACCACCGTGTCGGCCGAGTCCGCCGGAGGGACGTAGAAGAGCAATTGGTCGGCGTAGGTCGCCGTGGTGCCCTTCGCCGTCTCATCGATGCCGACGAGGGCGGCGATCGCGCCCGTGAGTTTGACGACGGCTCCGTTCTCGACCGGCTTCGCCGTCTCCGTCTCCTCGATGCTCACGGCGACGATGGCTCCGGACGAGATCGTCGAGAGCCCGAGGGGCTCGGTCGAACCCGCGGCCGAGGCGAACTCGATCGTCGCCGTCTCCTCGAGGCCCTCGTCCTTCGACGTGCGGTCCCCCGCGATGATCTCGCGGAACGGATCGGTCTCCGGGAAGAACGGCGCCGCGGCGCTCTCCGCGCCCTTCGCCACGAGATCGGCATAGTTCGCGGCGAGGTCCGCCGGCGGCACGAGCATGAGCGGCGAGTCCGGCGGGATGAAGGTCGCACCGACCGTCGCCGGAGCCGATTCGGGGATCGTCGCGTTCGGCTCGAGCGCGACCGCGTAGTCGACGGTGTAGTTGGACCGCGGAGTCTCCTGTCGGAGCATGAGCGCGAGAAGGGCGGTCTCCGTGTCCTCCTGATCGCCGACGACCGTGAAGACCGTCCGCGGCCACACGTCGGTGGCCTGCGGGAGCGACAGCAGCAGGTCCCCGGGACGCGTGTAGACGCGGCGTGTCCCGGCGCCGAGGTCCAGCGTCAGGTACGACGAGCCGCGCCGGACGAGCCGTAGCTGCAGCACGCGCGCTGCGGCGTGCGGCGGCACCACCACGGTATTCGACTTTGTGCTGCAGGACTTCGGCGAAACCATGCTCGACGCCGTCCGCCGCCGGCCGGCCGGGGAGTCGGGCGCGTTGATGTGCGCCCACAGCGCGGTCTCGAAGGTGCGCACGAGGTCCTCGGCTTCTTCCTCGATCTCGATGTCCGAGTCGCGCACCACCCGGAACGCGCCGCCGCCCTCGAAGGCATAGCCGGGGAAGAGCCGGTCCGTGAACACGAGCAGCGTCTGCTCGAGCGCGATGAAGCGGGCGGCGCCGGGGTCATCGAAGTCCGGCAGTCGGATGCAGCGCTCGGAG
>CAKTZW010000553.1 GCA_934636065.1 uncultured Labedella sp. | reverse complement strand
GCCCAGACAGGCGCCAGGTCTGCGACACGTGCCGGTCGAGGCTGTGCGACTTGTACTGGGTGAGCACGACGATCTGCGTCAGCCCGGAGTTGATGAGGTTGGAGAGGGCGAAGTCGATGAGCCGGTACTGACCGGCGAAGGGCACTGCGGGCTTCGCTCGGTCCGCGGTGAGAGGCATGAGGCGCTTGCCCTCACCGCCGGCGAGGACGATCCCGAAGACCTTCTTCGTTGCAGGCATGCCCCCACCCTAGAGGAGGAGTTGGAGGTGTACTACCGTTGCGAGAATGCGAGTCGACCTGCTGACACGGGAGTATCCACCGGAGATCTACGGGGGAGCGGGTGTCCACGTCACCGAGCTCGTCAAAGCGCTGCGCGCCGACATCGATGTCACCGTGCGGTGCTTCGGTGCGGAGCGCGACGCCCCCGACACCTACGCCTACCGGACGCCGTCGGAACTCGCCTCCGCCAACGCCGCGATCGGCACGCTCGGGACCGACCTGCAGATGGCGCAGGACTGCGCCGGTGCGGATCTCGTGCACTCGCACACGTGGTACGCGAACGGTGCCGGACACGTCGCGAGCCTGCTGCACGGCATCCCGCACGTCGTGACCGCGCACAGCCTCGAGCCCCTCCGGCCGTGGAAGGCCGAGCAGCTCGGAGGCGGCTACCGGGTGTCGAGCTGGATCGAGCGGACCGCCTTCGAGGCCGCGGCGGCGGTCGTCGCGGTGAGCGGTGGGATGCGCGACGACATCCTGCGCAGCTACCCGGCCCTTGATCCCGAGAAGGTGCGGGTGATATACAACGGCATCGACCTCGAGGAGTGGCAGCCGGTCGACGATCCCGACTTCGTCCGCGCATCGGGGATCGACCCCGACAAGCCGTCGATCGTCTTCGTCGGTCGGATCACCCGGCAGAAGGGCCTGCCGTTCCTCCTCAGGGCGGCGAAGTCGCTGCCCGACGACGTGCAGCTCGTGCTGTGCGCCGGTGCCCCGGACACCCCGGAGATCCTCGCCGAGGTCGAGGCCGGTGTGCGCGAGCTCCAGCAGACGCGCACGGGCGTCGTGTGGATCGACCGGATGCTCGCTCGGCGCGAGCTCTGCGCGCTGCTGACCAACGCCACGGCCTTCGTGTGTCCGTCGGTGTACGAGCCGCTCGGCATCGTCAACCTGGAGGCGATGGCCTGTGGAGCACCTGTCGTGGGATCGGCGACCGGTGGGATCCCCGAGGTCGTCGCCGACGGCGAGACGGGACTCCTCGTGCCGATCGAGCAGGTGACCGACGGCACGGGCACGCCCGTGGATCCGGACCGCTTCGTGGCCGACCTCGCCGACGCCCTCACCCGGATCGTCTCCGACCCGCGCGCCGCGGAGATGGGTCGGGCCGGACGGCGACGCGCGGAGGAGATGTTCAGTTGGCAGCGCATCGCGGACGACACGCGCGCACTCTACGCCGCCGTATCCGGGCGGTGATCGGGCGTGCTCAGACCCGCGCGGCCGATAGGCTAGACACCATGTCGTCGGTTCTCGATCTCTCAGCTGTGTCCGTCGTCCGCAACGGCAACGCCATCCTCCGGGACGTCGATTGGGCGGTGACAGAGGACCAGCGCTGGGTCATCCTCGGCCCCAACGGTGCCGGCAAGACGACGCTGCTCCAGCTGGCCTCGAGCCTCTTGTTCCCGACGTCGGGAACCGTCGAGCTCCTCGGCAACCGCCTCGGCAAGGTGGACGTCTTCGAGGTTCGATCGCGGGTCGGTTTCGCGTCGACGGCGATGTCGCGTCGCATCCCCGCGAGCGAGACCGTGCTCGACGTCGTCCTCACGGCCGCCTACGCGGTCACGGGCCGCTGGAACGAGTCGTACGAGGACATCGACGTCAAGCGGGCCCGCCGGGTCCTGGCGGAGTGGAAGCTCGACGAGCTCGCGGATCAGCGACACGGGCTGGAACTTGGTCACCACGATGCGGGTGATCTCCGACGGGTCCCGCCCGGCCTCCCGAGCGGCCTCGGCGATCCGGTCGTCGACGTGGGAAAGCCGGTCGGCGAGCTCGCTCATCGGCGGGCTCCCCGACCGGCTTCGCACCGACCCGCGG
>CAKTZW010000552.1 GCA_934636065.1 uncultured Labedella sp. | reverse complement strand
CCGCTCGCCTGCGGCGCGAGCGCCCGGAGATCATCGCTCGGCGACGCTCCCCGGCCCCCGCGTTTCCGTCGATCACCGTGTCGCTCGACGCCGACGACCCGGGGTTCCTCGGCTACGTCTGCCTCGGCTCACCGGGCGGCCGCGAGTTCGTGCTCGAGACGATGTCCCGCACGATCGAGACGACGGGGGCCCGCTGGCTCAAGCTCGACTTCAATGTCGACCCGGGCGCCGGCTGCGACCGCACCGACCACGGTCACGGCGCCTACGACGGGCTCTACCGCCACTACCTCGGGCTCTACGCGGTACTCGACGCCTTCCGGGACCGCCACCCGGAGGTCGTGCTCGAGGCGTGCTCGTCCGGCGGCCTCCGGATCGACCTCGGCCTCGCCGCCCACACGCACTGCGCCTTCCTCTCCGACCCCGACTGGACCGAGCACCACTTCCAGGTGCTCTGGGGCGCGAGCCTCATGCTGCCGCCCGTCGCCATGCTGCACTGGTCGTGGTCGCAGTGGCGCGGTGAGAATCCCCGCCAGGACCGCGACTGGGACGCGCTGACCGTTCCGGAGTTCGCGGCGATGCTGCGCGCCGCGATGCTGCAGCGCTTCGGCGTCTCCCTGCGCCTCCCGGAGTTGCGGCCCGAGCTGCAGGCGTGTCTGCGGGAGCACGTCGCCGTGTTCCGGGAGCGGATCGCGCCCCTCGTCCGCGACGGCGAACTGCGCCGGCTCACCGCCCAGCCGCTCCGGGACGGCGGCGGGGAGCGGGTCCCGGCGTTCCAGTTGAGCGCGGGCGACGAGCACGCTGTCGTCGGGGCGGTGCTTCCGCACGGAGTGGCGCCCGCGTCGCAGCGGGTGACCGGACTCGATCTCGAGCGGGACTACGCGGTGTCCGATATGGACGCTCCCGACGCTGCGCTCGTGCGCTCGGGCCGCGAGCTGCTCCGCGACGGTATCCCGCTGACGCCCGGCGCCGTGTCGTGGCTCCTCCTCGTCTCGCCGGCCTGACGCGCCCTTCGACAGGCTCAGGGACCGTCCGTGGCTGAGCCGTCGGCGCGACGCGCGCGCAGCTCCCGCATGACGTCCTGAGCGGCGTGGCGGTCCGGTCCGCCGACGTCAGCATCCCGGTGAGCGCGCCCCCACTCCGCGAGCGCGAACAGGATCGGGATGGCGTCGATCCCGGCGTCCGTGAGGTCGTAGAACGCGCGGCGCCCGCGGCCCGCCGACTCGCGACGGAGGATCCCCGCGTCGAGGAGCCGCGCAAGCCGGTCCGCGAGGATGTTGGTCGCGATCCCCTCGGCCGAGCCGCCGAGGAGTGCGCGGAAGTGACGTCGGTCGTGGAAGACGATGTCGCGCAGGATGAGGAGTGTCCAGCGGTCGCCGAGCACCTCCGCCGCCGCCGCGATCGGTTCCCAGTTCTCCTCCTTGACAGGGGTCATGACCTCCATCATAGTGATTGCAATCCGCAACCGCTTTGAGGAGGTCGGGCCGTGGGCCGATTCCTGTATTCAATGAACGCCTCCCTCGATCTGCGCATCGAGCAGGTGCCGGGCGACGACGGCGCGGGCGAGTGGCTCCGGGTCGACGAGGAGTTCCATCGCGCCGCCAACGACTACGCGCGCCGGGTCTCGGCGATCGTGCACGGGCGACGGTTCTTCGAAGCGATGGAGGAGTTCCGGCACCGCTCGGCGGAGGACGAGACCCTGCCGACGTACCTTCGGGAGTACGCGCTGATCTGGGCGGAGAAGCCGAAGGTCCTCGTGTCGCGCACACGGACGGACCCCGGCGACGGCACCGTGCTGATCGACGACGACGCGATGGATCGGCTCGCCGCCTACCGCGCGGAGACCGACGGGCGGATCGCCGTCGGAGGGGCGGACCTCGCGACGCAGCTGCTGCGCGCCGGTCTGCTCGACGAACTGCTGATCTGGACGCACCCGTCGTACCTCGGCTTCGGGCGGACCCTCTTCGACGACTACGATCGTCCGCTCGACCTCGAGCTGCTCGACCACGCCACCCTGACGTCGGGAGTCACCATGCGGCATTACGCCATCCGACGCGACGAGGGGGTCCGCTGATGCTGACCCGCGTCGCCG
>CAKTZW010000551.1 GCA_934636065.1 uncultured Labedella sp. | reverse complement strand
GAGTCTGGGCCGTGTCTCAGTCCCAGTGTGGCCGGTCACCCTCTCAGGCCGGCTACCCGTCGTCGCCTTGGTGAGCCATTACCTCACCAACAAGCTGATAGGCCGCGAGTTCATCCCAGACCGAAATTCTTTCCACCACCAGAAGATGCCTTCGATGGTCGTATCCGGTATTAGACGCCGTTTCCAGCGCTTATCCCAGAGTCAGGGGCAGATTACTCACGTGTTACTCACCCGTTCGCCACTGATCCGCAGAAGCAAGCTCCTGCATCACCGTTCGACTTGCATGTGTTAAGCACGCCGCCAGCGTTCGTCCTGAGCCAGGATCAAACTCTCCGTAAAAAACGTGTGCGACCCACCAGCCGGAAAAAGGCCGGAACGGGACGCGAGTTCGATCTGACTGAAGGATCGTCTACTGACAATCCGATTCAATCCAAAGGAATCTCTCCCGACGATCCACCCGAAAGTAGACGCCGACGAGGATATTTGGCATTGACAATTGTGCACGCTGTTGAGTTCTCAAGGAACGGACACACCAGACAGCAGACCTCCCGGCCCACCCAACTGAGTGACTCGCTTCCCTCCCCCGGGACCACCCCGCCACGACCCGAAGACCACGACCAGAGCACTCAACCAGAGGGAGACTGTCCCCACTTGAGGCCGGACCCACCAGAACCACACTCCCGAAGAAGCCGTTCCGCTTGTTTCCGCACCGTTTGGGGCGACGAGGGATTACATTACGTCGATCCGGGGGGTGCTGCAAATCGAGAGCGGCCCGGGCGTGTCGCCCTCCGTCCGGGGGTCAGGCGGGGGCGCCGAGCTGCGCGACGCCGGGCAGTGCGGACGGCATCCGCTCGCCCTCCCACACGTACTCGACCGCGGCGAGCCGGCCCTCCCGCACCCAGAGCAGCAGGGCACCGATCCGGGACGCCTCGTCGTGCGCGCTCCCCCCGCGGTGCACGTCGCGCGCGGCCACGACGACCCCCGCCTCCCCCGGGGTCGGCGCCCCGTGCGGATGCAGCGGCACCGCCTCGGGGACGTGGATGTCGAAGCTCGGCGACCCCGGGAACCACAGCTGCGCGAAGCGTGCGACGCCGAGCTGCGTCTCGAGCGCCTCCGCGCCGACGGGCACGAGCGCGGCGACGAGGTCGCGCTCGTCGGGGGTGAAGCGCCGGTAGCGGTTCGGACGGAACACGGTCGGGTCAGTTGTTGAAGCGGAACTCGACCACGTCGCCGTCCTGCATGACGTACTCCTTGCCCTCCATGCGGGCGCGCCCCTTCGAGCGCGCCTCGGCGACCGAACCCGTCTCGACCAGGTCGTCGAACGAGATGACCTCCGCCTTGATGAAGCCCTTCTGGAAGTCGGTGTGGATGACCCCCGCGGCCTGCGGCGCCGTCCAGCCCTTGCCGATCGTCCAGGCGCGCGACTCCTTCGGCCCGGCCGTCAGGTAGGTCTGCAGCCCGAGGGTGTCGAAGCCGATGCGGGCCAGCTGGTCGAGCCCGCTCTCCTCCTGCCCCGTGCTCGCGAGCAGCTCCGCCGCGTCCTCGGGGTCGAGCTCGGTCAGCTCGCTCTCGATCTTCGCGTCGAGGAAGACCGCCTCGGCCGGCGCCACGAGAGCCGCGAGCTCCGCCTTCCTCGCAGGATCGGTGAGCACCGTCTCGTCGACGTTGAACACCGTGATGAACGGCTTCGCGGTCAGGAGCCCCAGCTCGCGGATGGGAGACGTGTCGAACGCCGCGCCCGAGAGCGTGCGCCCCTCGTCGAGGATCGCCTTCGCCGCGAGCGCCGCGTCGAGCACCGCCGGATCGAGGCGCTTGCCCTTCGTCTCCTTCTCGTACCGCGGGATCGCCCGATCGAGCGTCTGGAGGTCGGCGAGGATCAGCTCGGTGTGGATCGTCTCGAGGTCGCTCGCCGGGTCGACGGCACCGTCGACGTGCACCACGTCGGAGTCCGCGAAGCCGCGCACCACCTCCGCGATCGCATCGGCCTCACGGATGTTCGCGAGGAACTGGTTGCCGAGCCCCTCCCCCTCGCTGGCTCCGCGCACGATGCCCGCGATGTCGACGAAGGACACCGCCGCCGGGAGGATGCGCT
>CAKTZW010000550.1 GCA_934636065.1 uncultured Labedella sp. | reverse complement strand
GAGCAGTGCCCTGGAGTTCGCGCGCGAACTCCAGATGGTGGAGGCGGAGCTCGGCCTCCCGCAGACCCAGCCCGACGTCGCGGTCGACGAGTGGGCGAACGGCTCCGTCGTCGACCCGTCGGATCGCACGAGGGCGAGCGCGATCCGTCAGGTCGATCCGGGGCGTCGCCCGCGCAAGACGAGGACCACCGCCGCCGACGTCGCCGCGGACGACGTCCGCACCGTCGTCCGGGAGTCGCTCGCGACCCCCGGGCGATCGACGACCGGGCAACGCATCGAGACGCCGCGGCGGACCGGCCGGATCGTGATCGCCGTCGTCGCCGCGGTCGTCGTGCTCGCGGCGTCCGTCGTGACGGTCCTGCTCACGAACGGACGGAGCGACCTCGACATCCCCGTCGTCACGGACATCGCCGCGACCGTCGAGGACGAGACGGCCGTGTTCTCGTGGACGACCGACGGCCTCGCCGACGGCGACAACTTCGTCATCACGAGCGCCGACGGCTCGGAGAGCATCCAGCGCACCTCCGAGTTCCGCATCGACGGGACGCCCGGCTCCTCCGAGTGCATCACGGTCACGGTCCGCCGCGCCGGCCGGCTCGGCGATCCGAGCGCCGAGAAGTGCATCGAGCTGCCCGGCGGGACGGGGTGACGATGCGCGGGTGGCTGCGGCGTCACCGCCGTCGAGTCCTCTCCGCCACCGCGGCGCTCGGCATCGCGGGGGTGCTCGGCACGCTCGCCGTCACCTCGACCGGTTACCGCACCCATAACACGGAGCTCGACGACGCCGGCGTGTGGGTCGTGAACGATCGCGACGGTGCCGTCGGTCGGGCGAACCTCGCCGTGCTCGAGCTCAACAGCGCCTTCCCGGCGGAGTCGAACGACCTCGACGTGCTCCAGCGCGAGGACACGGTCGTGGTCGTGGACCGCGCGCGCTCCTCCGTGGCGCGCGTCGACGTGGCGACGGCGACGCGCGACGAGGAGGTGCCGCTGCCCGCGGGGACCGAGACCGTGGGGCTCGCGGGGGACCGGCTCGTCGTGGTCGCGGACGGCGACGTGTGGTTCGCGCCTCTCGACGGGCTCCAGGACTTCGACGCGTCGACGGAGCCGGTGCTCACCCTCGGCACCGGCTCCGTGTCGGCGATCTCCCCGGCGGGACTGCTCGTCGTGTACTCCCCGTCGCTCGGCGAGCTCTCGTCCCTCGACGCCGCGACCGAGGACGAGGTCTCCCGCACGGTCGCGGTCGAGCCGTTCGACGGCGACGACGTGAGTATCACGACGGTCGGCGGCTCCGCCGTCCTCCTCGACGAGCGCAACGGCGTCCTCGACGTCGAGGGCGAGCGTCGTGCCCTCGACGGGGCGAACGGGGCCGTGCTGCAGGAGCCGAGCGACACGGGCGCCACTGTCGCCGTCGCGACGACCACGGGACTGCTCGAGGTGCCGCTCGACGGGGGGGAGCCGCGCGCCGTCGCGGAGGCGGCGGGCGAACCGACGCGACCGGCCGTCGTCGGCGACTGCCTCTACGGGGCCTGGAACGACGGAACGGTCGTCGAGCGCTGCGCGTCGGACGACGTGCGCACGGCGACCCTCGAGGGGCTCGGGGACGGAGCGGCCCTGCGCTTCCGCGAGAACCGCGGCCGTGCGCTCCTCAACGACGCCCGCACCGGACGGTCGTGGGCCGTGCAGGACGGCGACGTCCTCATCGACAACTGGCAGGACCTGCTCGACGACGAGGACGACCGGCAGGACGTCGAGCAGAACGACGAGGACGCTCCGCCGGAGTACGACATCCAGCCGACGCCGCCCGTCGCGGTCTGCGCCTGCGCGAGGAGTTCGGACGTGGCGGCACCGACGTCGGTGTCGCCCGCGCGCAGCAGCTGGTCGACCGCGAGACGCTCTCGGCGGACGACGTGAAATCGATGCACAGCTACTTCGCCCGCCACGAGGTCGACAAGGAGTCGAAGTCGCACGATTGGGGCGACGAGAAGGATCCGTCCGCCGGCTACATCGCCTGGCTGCTGTGGGGCGGCGAGGAAGGCAAGACCTGGGTGGACAAGCGCCACGCCGAACTGGAAGACTGACCGGCAGGCATCATG
>CAKTZW010000549.1 GCA_934636065.1 uncultured Labedella sp. | reverse complement strand
GCGCGACGTACACGGCGATGAGCAGCGCCCGGCCGACCGCCTCGAGGACGGGGATCTCGGTGCCGGAGAGCAGCGTGACCGGTCCGACGGGGAAGAGCGCGAACCCGATCAGGAGCCCCGCGACCATGACGGTGAGCGCCGCCGTGAGAGCGAACACCACCGCGACCGCGAACTTCACGACGAGCAGTCGGGCGCGCCCGACCGGCGTGATGAGCAGGTACCGCAGGGTGCCCATCGCCGACTCTCCCGCGATGCTGTCGCCCGCGACGACGCCGACGGTCAGCGGCAGGAAGAGGGGTACGGCGACGGTGATCGCCGCGAAGCCCGTGAACAGTCCGTTGCCCGCGATCTCGCCGACGAACGACGGCCCGCCGCCCTCACCGGAGAGTCGCACGGCGACCGCGAGGAGCACGGGGATGGCCGCGAGAGCGGCGAGCAGCGCCGCGGTCCGGCGGCGGCGGAACAGCAGCGCGAGTTCGGAGAGCAGCAGCGCGCCGATTCCGCGACCCGGCCGCGCACCGGAGCGCTCGGCCTCGCTCGTCTCGAGCCGCCGAGAGTCCGTCAATGCCTCACCGCTCGACATCGAAGCCCTCCCCGGTCAGTTCCACGAAGCGCTCCTCGAGGGACGGCCGACGCACCGCGACGCCGCGCACCCGCACGCCGGAGGTCACGAGCTCGGCCACGAGATGCTCCGGGAGCGTCCCGGTCGGAAGTCCGGCATCGACGCGGGCGGCGTCCGCCGAGGCGGCGCTCACGAGTCGGGCGTCGAGCCCCAGGCCGCCGAGCACGAGGATGGTGCGCTCGGGGTCCGGGGTGAGCACCTCGATCTCGGCGGTCTCGCCGCGGAGCTCGTCGAGTCCGCCCTGGGCGACGAGCCGCCCCGTCCGCATGATCGCCGCGTGCGTGCAGAGCTGCTCGATCTCCGCCAGGAGGTGGCTCGAGACCAGGACCGTCGTGCCGTCGGCGTTCAAGCCCCGGACGAGGGCTCGGACCTCGCGCGTGCCCTGCGGGTCGAGGCCGTTCGTCGGCTCGTCGAGCACGATGAGATCCCGCGGCGACAGCAGCGCCACGGCGATGCCGAGCCGCTGCTTCATGCCGAGGGAGTAGGAGCCGACCTTCTTGCGCGCCGCGGCGGCCAGTCCCACCCGGGCGAGGGCGTCCGCGACCCGCGTCTCGCGCGTGCGAGCCGAGGTGCCCGGCTCCGCCGCGTCGAAGCGTGTGAGGTTCGCGCGGCCGGACAGGAACGGGTAGAAGCCGGGTCCTTCGACGAGAGCGCCCACCCGGGGCAGCACCTCAGCGGATCGTCGCGGCATGGGGGACCCGAGGACCGAGATCGTGCCGGAACTCGGCGCGGCGAGGCCGAGCAGCATCCGGATCGTGGTCGTCTTTCCGGATCCGTTCGGTCCGAGGAACCCGAAGACCGATCCCCGCGGCACGTCGAGGTCGAGGGCCGAGACCGCCTCGTGTCGTCCGAATCGCTTGCTGAGGCCGCGCGTCTCGACCGCGAGCCCGCCGGGTGTCATCGGGCGGCCGACTCCAGGGCCTCGACCGACACGGCGCCCGCGAGCACGCGGCCGTCGTCGGTGAACAGCACGTTCACGAGGGCGGACGAGAGGACACGGCCCCCGTCGACGGCCGTCGTGACGCCCTCGAGTCCCTCGAGTCCGTCGGGAGCCGACTCCTCGCCGGCGGGGAGCTCCACGATGGTGGCCCATCCGCTTCCGGTCGTCGTCACGTCGGGCGCGACCGGCCCGTCCGACGCGTCGGGATCCGTGGAGTCCGACGCGTGGTCGGTCGGCACCGTCTTCTCGGTGACCTCCACGCCGCTCGGGGGAGTGAAGGAGAACAGGTCGGCGTCGGGCATCGAGAAGTCGATACTCGTGTAGGCGACGCTGAGGGCGGGCGACGACGCACCCTCGGCGGTGACGGCGACGCCGAGCGGCAGGCCGGTCTCGCCGTCGATCGAGATCGAGACGTCGCCGACGAGGGACCCCTCGTCGCGCGGCGACAGGATCAGCTCATCGGCGCTGCGACCGGCGACGGTCGCGGTCGAACCGACCGCGACGGTCGTCGTCTCGTCGAGCGAGGACAGCAGGTCC
>CAKTZW010000548.1 GCA_934636065.1 uncultured Labedella sp. | reverse complement strand
CCGCTCCGGACCGACGACGCCCCGACCGCCGCGCTCCCCGAGCGGGTGCGGTCGCTCGCCGCGGACTGGACGGCGGTCCTCGGAGTCCCGGTCCCGTCGGCGGAGGCGAACTTCTTCGACCTCGGTGGCGGGTCCCTCGCGGCCGCGCAGCTCGTGACCCGCGTGCGGGCGCGGGACCCCGAGTTCACCGTCGCCGACGTGTACGCACTGCCGCGACTCGTGGCGATGGCCGAGGCTCTCGACGAGCGCGATGCCGAGGACCGCGGCCGGAGCACTCCCACCGACTTCCATCGCGTCCGTCCCACGCCACGGGGGATGGGCGTCTTCCAGACCGTCGTGAGCGTCCCGATCGCGGCGCTCACGGCCGCGCGCTGGCTCGCCGCCCTCGCGGCGGCGACCTGGGTGCTCGACCTCTTCGGCGTCGCGGGTCCGCTCCCGGTGCCGGACCTCGCCACGACCCTGTTGCTCGTCCTCGTCTTCGTCACCCCGCTCGGCCGGATGCTCCTGTCGGTCGCGTCCGCGCGGCTCCTCCTGCGTGGGCTCCGACCGGGCGACCACCCGCGCGGCGGGGCCGTCCACCGGCGGATCTGGACGGCGGAGGCGATCACTCACGCCCTCGGCGGCGTCGGGCTCTCCGGCGCGCCCTTCGTCGTCGCGTACGGGCGCCTGCTCGGCGCCCGGATCGCCGGCGACGTCACACTGCACTCCCTTCCGCCGCTCACCGGGATGCTGACCATCGGGGAGGGCGCGTCGGTCGAGCCCGAGGTCGACCTCTCCGGATGGTGGGTCGACGGCGACATCCTCCGCGTCGGGGCGGTGCGGATCGGAGCCGGGAGCGTCGTGGGCGCCCGCAGCGTCCTCCTGCCCGGCACGCGCATCGCGCGCAACGCCCAGATCGAGCCGGCGTCAGCCGTGTTCGGGCGAGTGCGCTCGGGTCAGCGCTGGGCCGGTTCGCCGGCCGTGCGCGTCGGCCGGGTGCGGCAGTGGTGGCCCGACGCCGAGCCGGACCGGGGCCGGCGGTGGTGGATCGCGTACGCGGCGTCGAGCATCGTCTTCGCGCTCCTGCCCGTGGTCGCCCTCGCCGCCGGGGCCGCCGTGCTCGTCCCGGCCATCGCCGGTGCGGGCTCGCTCGTCGAGCTCGCACTCGGCGCACTCGTGCTCGTCGTGCCCGCGACCGTCGCCGCGGGCGTCGTGCTCGCCGTGCTCATCGTGATCGTGACCCGCGCCCTCGGCATCGGCCTCACCGAGGGGGTGTATCCGGTGCGCAGCCGTCAGGGCTGGCAGGTCTGGGCCACGGAGCGACTGCTCGACCTGTCGCGAACGATCCTGTTCCCGCTGTACTCGAGTCTCTTCACCCCCGTGTGGCTGCGCCTGCTCGGGGCGAGCGTCGGGCGCGACGTCGAGGCGTCGACGGTGCTGCTCGTGCCGTCGATGACCACGATCCGCGACGGCGCGTTCCTCGCCGACGACACTCTCGTCGGCTCCTACGAGCTCGGTGGCGGCTACGTCCATATCGGTCGGGTGGAGATCGGTCGGCGATCGTTCCTCGGCAACTCGGGGATGGCCACGGGCGGCCGCAAGATCCCGTGCGACAGTCTCGTCGCCGTCCTATCGGTCGCCCCCCGCAAGTCGAAGGCGGGGTCATCGTGGCTCGGGTCGCCGACCGTCCGGCTGCGGAGAACCCCCGCGGACGTCGACGACGCCCTCACGTTCTCGCCGCCCGCCCGGTTGCGCGTCGCCCGCGGGGCCTGGGAGCTCGCGCGGCTCGTCCCCGTGGTCGTGACCGTGACCATCGGTCTGCTCGTCCTCTGGAGCCTCGCGCTGCTCGTGGACTGGATCGGCCCGCTGCCGGCGCTCATGCTCGGAGGAGCCGTCCTCATCGCGGCCGGCGCGATCGCCGCCGGGGTCACGACCGCGGCGAAGTGGCTCCTCATCGGACGGATCCGCGCCGGCGAGCACCCGCTGTGGTCGTCGTTCATCTGGCGCAGCGATGGTTGGAGCACCATCACCAATATTCTGCAGGATGCCTTTCGCCGGCGCCGGCCGGAAGGATTCCTGGATGCCAGTAAAGATTTTATGCTGGACCGCCTCGACGACGGCGT
>CAKTZW010000547.1 GCA_934636065.1 uncultured Labedella sp. | reverse complement strand
GTCGTCGTCCGTCTCGAAGAGCTCGACGGCGAGGACGCCCGTGACCCCGAGTCCCTCGGCGACGTCGATCGCGATCTGGGCGGCGACCTCGGCCACTCGCCCGACGGAGTGCGGAGCCGGCGCGATGACCTCGGAGCACACGCCGTCGCGCTGGATCGTCTCGACGACGGGCCAGGCCTCGATCTGGCCGGACGGCCGCCGGGCGACGAGCTGGGCGAGTTCGCGCCGGAAGCTCACGAGCTCCTCGACGAGCAGCTCGCCGTCGCCCTCGAGCGCGTCGAACCAGTCCGCCACGTCCGCAGCGGAGCGCACGACGCGCACGCCCTTGCCGTCGTATCCGCCACGCGGCGTCTTCACGACCGCCGCTCCCCCGTGATCGCCGAGGAAGGCCTCGAGCTCCGCGGCCGACGACGCCGTCGTCCAGTCCGGGACCGGCATGCCGAGCTCCTGGAGGCGACGACGCATGAGGATCTTGTCCTGGGCGTAGAGGAGAGCGTCCGGCCCCGGACGCACCGCGACGCCGGCGGCCTCGAGCGCCCGCAGCACGTCCTGGGGCACGTGCTCGTGGTCGAACGTCACCACGTCGACATCGGCGGCGAAGGCGAGCACGGTGGCCTCGTCGCGGTAGTCCCCGACGGCGGTCGCCGCGATCGAGGCCGGGGCGTCGTCCGATTCCGCCAGCACGCGGATCTCGATGCCCAGTTCGAGCGCCTCCGGCACCATCATGCGGGCGAGCTGCCCTCCGCCGATCACTCCGACACGTGGCATGCGCTCACTCCGTTCTCGTGGGGACGTCGGCGCCTGAGCCTCCGGGCGTACGACGGTTCCCTGTCCGTCACCGTGTCCATCCTCCCGCATCTCGCGGCGGCTACGGCACGGCGCCTCGGGGTCAGAACCGGGTCGTGCCGCCGGGCGTCTGCGGGCCGGTCCCCCACGACCCGCTTCCCTGCGCGCGCTCGACGAGCTCGTGCAGCGTCGACTGGACGAGAACGGCACCCGGCGCGTCCCGGAGGACGAGGGGATGCTCGCTCCCCGCATCGACGACGATCGTGCCGGAGCCGACCATCGACTGGAACGGACCGCGCTTGAGGGTGATCGAGTAACCGCGGGAGTGCAGGACCTCACGGCGTGTGCGGGTGAAGAGGCCGTGCCGGACGATGATCCGCTTCGTCGTGAGCGTGTAGCTGCGCGTCAGCCAGAAGAGGAACGGGATGAGGACGCCGAGCAGGAACAGCACTCCCGCGAGCGTGAGGCCGCCGGCGAGCTGCCAGGTCTCCTCAGCGACGCCGAGGAGATAGACCGTTCCGCCGACGAGGGCGATGAAGAGGAGAGCCGGGAGGAACAGGACGCGCGCGTTGCGGTGCATACGGGCGACGACCTGCTCTGTCGCTCCGGCCGCGCGCACGGCGGCGCCGGCCTGAGCATGCGGCTCGAAGGTCATGGCTCCCATTGTGCAGTATCCGCGCGGCGAGCCCGTGGAGGCCGCGTCGTCAGTCGGCGACCGCCCGCACGTGCGTCACGTCGCCGGCGGCGACCGGCAGGAGGCCCGAGCCGTCGGCCGGCTGCAGGACGAGCCGACCGTCGGCATCGATGCCCCTCGCCGTCCCGGTGACGACGGCACCGCCCGGCAGCTCCAGCCGGACGCGCGCCCCGACGGTGGAGCAGCGCTCCGTCACCGCGGCACGCAGGCCGCTCGCGAGAGCGTCGCCCCGGGACGCGACGAACGACGAGTACAGCGGGATCAGCTCCGCGAGGATCGCGGACAGCACGGCGTCGGGGCTCGGGTCCTCCGCGCCCTCGATGGACAACGACGTGGCCGTCGGCACCGGGAGGTCCTCCGCCGTCGCGGTCGTGTTGACGCCCATCCCGACCACGACGGAACCGTCGGCCGCGAGCTCCGAGAGGAGTCCGCTGAGCTTCCGCCCGCCGACGAGGACGTCGTTCGGCCACTTCACGGCGACTCGCGCGGGGTCGAGGAAGCGGTCGGCCGCTCGCGCCACCGCGAGACCGGCGAGCAGCGGGATCCAGCCGAACCGCTCGACGGGGAGCCCCGGGCGGAGGAGCACGGAGGCGGCGAGCGCCGTCCCCGCCGGCGCCACCCACTCC
>CAKTZW010000546.1 GCA_934636065.1 uncultured Labedella sp. | reverse complement strand
CGGGGTCGCCGACCTCCTCCGCGACCCGATCGCCAGGTCGCGCTTCGGCGCCCATGCGCTGCTTCAGCTCGGGTACGTCGTCGTGTTCGGCTCGCTCGCGCTCGGGCGCTTCGTCACCCGCGACGTCCTCTCCTGACCCGCGCAGCGGGAGCGCTCACCGGGCTGCTCGACGCCGTGCCGCAGCCGCGCACGCGCCGCGTCGAGGTCGCGATCTGACGCGCCCCTCTCTCTCGCCCCGCCACTCTGCGATCCACCCCACGAAGTAGTCCGTTTGTGCGTGTTACCGCCGGTATACCGGCGGTACTACGCACAAACGCACTACCTGGCGGCGGGGATGCGGGGGGCGAACCCCGAACGCAGGAGGGCGCGGGCGCGATCGGCGGTGGAGCGGCGTTCCGCCGCCGGCGTCCGTGCGAGCAGCCCGGCGATCATCTCGACCGACAGCACGATGTCCTCCGTTGCGACGTCGTCGGCGATGCGACCGGCCGTGCGCTCGTTGCCCGTCACCAACTCGGCGACCTCGCGGAAGCGTACGCCGAGGTGCTCGACCCGCGGATCGTCGCGCTCCGCTGCGAGCAGCTCGATGAAGGCCGTCGAGACGAGAGCCTGCTCCACGATGAGGCCGAGCAGATCGTCGAGAGTGCTGCCGCGGACGCCCGCGAACGTCTCGAGTTCGCGGATGTTCTCGTCGAACACGGCGACCGCCAGGGCGACCCGGTCCGGGAAGTGTCGGTAGAGGCTGCCCTGTCCCACCCCGGCACGGCGAGCGACGGCGCTCAACGGGGCCGAGAGTCCCTCCTCGGCGAAGACCACCCGGGCGGCGGCGACGAGTGCCCGCCGATTCTCCGGCCCGGCGCTCGGCCCGCGGTTGGCCTTCCTTTCCGACGTCACCGGTGTAGCCTATACCGGACACCGTTGTCCGGTAGGCGGATCCGTCGCCGGCTCGGTGCACCCGAGTAGAGAAGAGCATCGAGATGTCCTCATCGTCCGCACCGCTCACGGCGGAATCCTCCGTCGGCACGTGGCTCGACCACCCCGTCGGAGGACCCGTCCTCCGCGACCTCCTCGCGCAGTCCGGGCAGAGCGCCGATGCTCTGGCACCGGTCCGACGGCTCGCCCTCTCGCGACTCGTCGACCTCAGCAACGGCCAGTTCCCCCCGCAGCTCGTCGACGAGCTCGTCCGTCGTGTCGAGGCCGGCGAGATCCCGAACGCCGCGGCGCCCGAGGGGGCGACAGCCGCCGAGGCTCCGGACACCGTCGCCACGACGGTCACGGCGGCCGAGCCGCCTGCGTGGGTCGAGCGCATCGACGCCGGCCGTTTCAGCGGCAAGACGATCATCGTGACGGGTGCGGGATCGGGCATCGGACGGGCGACGGCATCCCGAGTGGCTCGCGAGGGCGGCCGCGTCGTCGCCGTCGACATCTCACGGGAGCGCCTCGACGAGGTCGTCGGCGCCCACCCCGGGGCCGACATCGTCACGGTGGTCGGAGACATCACCGACGACACGTCGATCGCCGCGATCGTCGACGCGGCGGGCGAGCGGGTCGACGCGCTCGCGAACGTCGCGGGGATCATGGACGACATGACGCCCGTCGGCGAGGTCAGCGACGCCGTGTGGTCGCGTGTCTTCCGCATCAACGTCGACGGGACGATGAAGCTCATGCGCGCCGTCATCCCCGGCATGCTCGAGCGTGCGACCGGATCGATCGTCAACGTCGCGTCGGAGGCGGCGCTCCGCGGTTCGGCGGCCGGCGCCGCCTACACGGCCTCGAAGCACGCGGTGGTGGGGCTCACGAAGAGCAGCGCGTTCATGTACGGACCGAGCGGACTGCGGATCAATGCCGTCGCCCCAGGACCGACCATCACGAACATCGAGGCGTCGTTCGCATCGCCCCTCGGCGCTCAGCGCGTCCGCACCGGGATGGCCGTCATGCCCGGAGCGGTCGAGAGCGACGCCCTCGCGGCGTCGATCACGTTCCTGTTGAGCGACGACGGCGTCAACGTCAACGGCGTCGTCCTCGCCTCGGACGGGGGCTGGTCCGCCGCCTGATGCCCGCGCCCACGTTCTCCCCCATCGGCCCGCCCACGACGCTCACGACGTCGTGCGTTTG
>CAKTZW010000545.1 GCA_934636065.1 uncultured Labedella sp. | reverse complement strand
GCGTTGAGGCCGGGGCAGTCGCCGCCGCTGGTGAGGATGCCGATCTTCATGGGGAGATCCTTCGTTGTTGCTCGGGTGGAGTGTGGCGACGCTGCCTCGATTCGAGACTATCGTCGCGGCGCGGGCGCTGCCAGACGAAGCGCGCCGGAAGAACTCCGAGCGGCGGGCGTGGTGTCAGGCGGCGCCGATCGCCTGGCGCAGGAGGTGCATGAGCGCCGACAGCTGCACCGAGTCGCTCGAGGTCGGGTCGACGGCTTCACCGTCGAGCGCCCGCGCCGCAAGCCCCTGCTTCGAGTCGATGAGCTCGGCGATCTTCGTGTCGATCGTGTGCGCGGCGATGATGCGCCACGCCGTGACGGGCTCCTCCTGACCGATGCGGTGCACGCGGTCGATCGCCTGCGTCTGCTCGGCCGCCGTCCACGACAGCTCCGAGAGAACGACGTTCGACGCGGCCTGCAGGTTCACGCCGACGCCGGCGGCCGTGAGAGAACACACCGCGATCGAGACCGAGTCGTCGGTGTTGAACGCGTCGATCGCCTGCTGCCGAGCGATGGCCTGCTGGTCTCCCCGGATCGAGACCGTGCCGATGCCGCGCGACTGGAAGACGCGCTCGGCCTGGTCCATGACGTCGATGTGCTTGGCGAAGAACACGACCTTGCCGACGGAGCGGGCGAGCTGCGCCGTGTAGTCGGCGGCGAGACCGGCCTTGGCCTGACCGATCTTGCGCACCATCGTGAAGACGTTCTCCTGGCCCCCTGCGCCCTTCGACTCCTCGAGCTCCGACTGGGCGACCATGCGCAGGAGCTCCGTCGGTGCGTCGCGCCAGTCGTCGCCGCGGGCCTCGGCGGCGCGCTGGAACCGCGTGAGCAGACGGGCTCCGAGCTCGCGCTCGGCGTCGCGGATCGAGCGGCCCAGTTCGTCGTCGAGCTCGACGGGCAGGTCGGCGACGCGCTTGGCCGGGAGGTCGGCGGCGACGTCCACCTTCCGACGCCGCACGATCCCCATGTCGATGACCGCCTCGCGGGCCGCCCGGTAGAAGCCGTGATCGGCGGGCGTGAGGCCCGTCGCGTCGAGGCGTTCCATGAGCGGGGCTGTCGGTTTGTCGCCCGAGACCCAGCCGAGGAACTGCCAGATCGCGTTGAAGTCCTCGACGTCGTTGATGAGGGGGGTACCCGTGAGCGCGAGCATGAGGGGGTCGCCGCCCGGCGCGTTCTCGCGGATGCGCTGCGCGAGCGACAGGACGTGCTGCGAGCGCTGCGAATGCAGGTTCTTGATGAAGTGCGCCTCGTCGACGACCATGCCCTTGAAGCCGAGCTGGCCGAGCCAGCCGAGGTGACGGTCGAGGACCTCGTAGTTGACGATGACGACGTCGGCGAACGCGTCGATGTCGCGCCCGTCCCCGTGGATGACCGTCGCTCGGCGGAGCGGGGTCCACCGCTCCACCTCCCGGGCCCAGTTCATCTTGACGACGTTCGGCACGATGACGAGGAGCGGGTACGCGTCTGCGACGGACGCCGCGAGCACCGACTGCGCGGTCTTGCCGAGACCCGGCTCGTCGGCGAGCAGGAAGCTGCGGTGCCCGTCCCTGACCGCCTCGACGAAGCGGGCCTGGTGGGCCATGATCTCCATGCCGCGGGGAGCGAGCCGGTCGATCTCGGGAGCGGGCGGCAGCTCCATCGAGGCCGCGCCTCCGCCGGCGCCCTGCTCGAACGCCTTGTAGAGCGGGCTCATGAGCTCCCAGCCGTCGAGGCGGCGGCGCGGCGTGGCCGCGGGCTCGGCCCTGCTGAAGTCCGGTGCGAGGAACGGGTTCGCGAGCTGACGCGAGACGACCGACTGCGGCAGGACCTGCCGCTCGGCGAGCTCCGCCGGGATGATCGACGGCACCTCGACCTTCTGGGTCGAGATGATGAGCTCGTCCGGGCTGAGTTCCGCTCCCGACTCGATGAGCCAGTCGCGGCGCAGCCGCTGGGCGACGGGGCTCGTGGTCTGGTCCACCTCGAGGAGGGCGATGAGCGAGGTGTCGCGCGCCGCCGTCTTCGCGAGGATCGTCGCGACGCCGTCGAGCCGCTTGAGAGTTTCGGCGCGGTCACCGTCGCTCATCGTCGTGTCCGCCT
>CAKTZW010000544.1 GCA_934636065.1 uncultured Labedella sp. | reverse complement strand
GCGACGGCGTGCAGGTGGGCGCTGGCGCGAAGATCCTCGGTCCCGTCGTGGTCGGTCATGGCAGCATCGTGGGCGCGAACGCCGTCGTGACGAAGGACGCTCCCCCGGATTCGCTCCTCGTCGGGGTGCCGGCTCGGGCCCGCCCCCGCGGCACGGCAGCATCGCACGGCCTCCCCACCCCCGAATACCTCATCTGACGACATGAAAACGGAGATGGTGCACGTAGCTACGTGCACCATCTCCGTTTTCATGTGGTCAATCGGCGACGGCGGAGAGGCGGGCCTCCTCGTCGGCCTCGATCGCCGAGGCGATGAGGGGATCCAGAGCGCCGTTCATGACCGCGTCGAGGTTGTACGCCTTGTACCCGGTGCGGTGATCCGCGATCCGGTTCTCCGGGAAGTTGTACGTGCGGATCCGCTCCGAGCGATCCATGGTGCGGATCTGGCTCTTCCGAGCCGCGCTGTCGAGCTCCGCCTGCTCCTCCTGTCGGCGGGCGAGGATGCGGGCGCGCAGCACGCGCATGCCCGCCTCGCGGTTCTGCAGCTGGCTCTTCTCGTTCTGCATCGACACGACGATGCCCGTCGGGAGGTGCGTGATGCGCACGGCCGAGTCGGTCGTGTTGACCGACTGACCGCCGGGGCCGCTCGAGCGGTAGACGTCGATCTTGAGGTCGTTCTGGTTGATCTCGACCTCCTCCGGCTCGTCGACCTCGGGGAACACGAGCACGCCGGTGGTGGAGGTGTGGATGCGCCCCTGCGACTCGGTGACGGGCACGCGCTGCACGCGGTGCACGCCGCCCTCGTACTTGAGGTGAGCCCAGACGCCCTGCGACGGGTCCGTCGCGTTCGACTTGATCGCGACCTGCACGTCCTTGTATCCGCCGAGGTCGCTCTCGGTGCGCTCGAGGAGCTCCGTCTTCCAGCCCTTCGACTCGGCGTAGTGGAGGTACATGCGGAGGAGGTCCGCCGCGAAGAGCGCGCTCTCGGCGCCGCCCTCGCCGCCCTTGATCTCCATGATGACGTCGCGGCCGTCGTCGGGGTCGCGCGGGATGAGCAGACGGCGCAGCTTCTCCTGCGAGCTCTGCACGAGCTCCTCGAGCGCCGGCACCTCCTCCGCGAACGCCTCGTCCTCCTTGGCGAGCTCGCGGGCGGCCTCGAGGTCGTCCTTCGCCTGGTTCCAGGTGGCCTCGGCGGCGACGATCCGGGAGAGCTCGGCGTAGCGGCGGTTCACGCGCTTCGAGCGCGCCGGGTCGGCGTGCAGCGCGGGGTCGGCGAGCTCGTCCTGCAGCTCCTTGTGCTCCTTCTTGAGCACCTCGACCGATTCGAACATGGTGACTTCCTCCTGAGAACCCTACGCGGAAAGCGACGGACCCACCCGGAGCGGAAGGCTCTCGCCTCCGACGCTCGGGGTGGGTCCGGTGGGGTCGCTAGCGGTGGTCGCGCTCGTGACCGTGGCTGTGACCGTTCGCCGCGGGCTGCGGCATCGACTTCTGCATCTGGACGAGGAACTCGACGTTCGAGCTCGTCTCCTTGAGCTTGCCGAGCACGACCTCGAGAGCCTGCTGCTGGTCGAGACCCGCGAGGGCACGACGCAGCTTCCAGGTGATCTTGACCTCGTCGTTCGACAGCAGCATCTCCTCGCGACGGGTGGACGACGCGTTCACGTCGACCGCCGGGAAGATCCGCTTGTCGGCGAGCTGACGCGAGAGACGCAGCTCCGAGTTCCCGGTGCCCTTGAACTCCTCGAAGATGACCTCGTCCATCTTGGAGCCGGTCTCGACGAGCGCGGTCGCGAGGATGGTGAGCGAGCCGCCGTTCTCGATGTTGCGCGCGGCGCCGAAGAACCGCTTCGGCGGGTAGAGCGCCGACGCGTCGACGCCTCCGGAGAGGATGCGTCCCGACGCCGGGGCCGCCAGGTTGTAGGCGCGGCCGAGACGCGTGATCGAGTCGAGCAGCACGACCACGTCGTGGCCGAGCTCGACGAGGCGCTTCGCCCGCTCGATGGCGAGCTCGGCGACCGTCGTGTGGTCCTCGGCCGGACGGTCGAAGGTCGAGGCGATGACCTCGCCCTTCACCGTGCGCTGCATGTCGGTGACCTCCTCGGGGCGCTCGTCGA
>CAKTZW010000543.1 GCA_934636065.1 uncultured Labedella sp. | reverse complement strand
GTCCTCGAGGTTGTCGACGGCCTGCGGCTTCTCGATCTTCGCGACGACGGGGACCTTGCGCCCCTCCTCCGCCATGATCTCGTGCACGCGCTCGATGTCGTCGGCGTTGCGCACGAAGGACAGTGCGATGATGTCGGCGCCGAGCTTCAGTCCCCAGCGGAGGTCGGCCTCGTCCTTCTCGGACAGTGCCGGGACGTTGACGGCGACACCCGGGAGGTTGATGCCCTTGTTGTTGGAGACGGGGCCGGCGACGACGACCTCGGTCGTGACGGTCGTGTCGTCCGCCTCGACGACCTTCACGCGCACCTTGCCGTCGTCGATGAGAAGGAAGTCGCCGGGCGAGACGTCCTGCGGAAGCCCCTTGAAGGTCGTTCCGCAGATGTCCTTCGTGCCGAGGATGTCCTCGGTCGTGATCTTGAAGATGTCTCCCACCGCGAGCTCGTGGGGGCCGTCGGCGAACTTGCCGAGACGGATCTTCGGGCCCTGCAGGTCGACGAGGACGGCGACGGCCTTGCCGCAGTCGTCCGCGGCCTTCCGGACGTTGGCGTAGACGCCCTCGTGGACGTCGTAGCTGCCGTGGCTCAGGTTCATTCGAGCGACGTCGACACCGGCATCGATGATGGCCCGGATGTCGTCGTAGCTGGAGGTCGCCGGACCGAGGGTCGCGACGATCTTTGCACGTCTCATGGGTGGGGTCTTCTCCATGGTTCTGCGCGATGGCGCATGTGGTGGCGGGACGGAGGACCGATCGGCCGCTCCTTCGGAAGTCTAGATGCTGATGGGTCGGTCCGTCGGGCGCACGGGGAACGGGAGGCTCGTCTCCCCTTCGAGGTAGCGGTCGACGGCGGACGCCGCCGCCCGGCCCTCGGCGATCGCCCACACGATGAGCGACTGACCACGACCGGCGTCGCCCGCGACGAAGACGCCGGGCTCGGAGGTCTGGTAGTCGCCGTCGCGCTGCACGTTGCCGCGACCGTCGAACGGCACGGCCAGCTGGGTCGACAGGTCGTCGGACTCCGGCCCCGTGAAACCGAGTGCGAGGAGGACGAGGTCCGCGGGGATCTCCCGCTCCGTCCCGCTCTTCGGGACGCGCTTGCCGTCGACGAACTCCGTCTCGGCGACGCGGAGCGCGACGACCTCTCCGGCATCGTTCCCGATGAACTCCACCGTCGAGACGAGGTACTCGCGCTCGCCGCCCTCCTCGTGCGCGCTCGCGACCTCGAAGAGAGTCGGGGTCATCGGCCACGGCTGCGAGTCCGGCCGGTCGGTCGCCGGCTGACGTCCGATCGCGAGGTTGGTGACCGATGCCGCGCCCTGCCGGTGCGCCGTGCCGATGCAGTCGGCGCCGGTGTCGCCGCCGCCGAGGACGACGACGTGCTTGTCCTCGGCCGTGATCTGCGACGGGACGGAGTCTCCCGCTCCCACCTTGTTCGACTGCACGAGGTACTCCATCGCGAAGTGCACGCCCGCGAGGTCGCGACCCGGGATGGGGAGGTCGCGCGGGACGAGCGCGCCCGTCGCCACCACGACGGCGTCGTAGCGGCTGCGGAGGTCGGCCCACGAGATGTCGACGCCGATGTTGACGCCGGCGCGGAAGCGCGTGCCCTCGTCCTGCATCTGACGCAGGCGCTGGTCGAGGTGGCGCTTCTCCATCTTGAAGTCGGGGATGCCGTACCGCATGACGCCGCCGATCCGGTCGTCGCGCTCGTAGACGGCGACGGTGTGGCCGGCGCGCGTGAGCTGCTGGGCCGCCGCGAGTCCCGCGGGGCCCGACCCCACGACGGCGACCGTCTTGCCGGTGAGGCGCTCCGGCGGGTGGGACTCGACCCAGCCGTTCTGGAACGCCTGGTCGATGATCGAGACCTCGACCTGCTTGATGGTCACGGCCGGCTGGTTGATGCCGAGCACGCACGCCGACTCGCACGGGGCCGGGCACAGCCGCCCCGTGAACTCCGGGAAGTTGTTCGTGGCGTGCAGTCGCTCGATGGCCTGCCGGCCCTCGCCGCGCCACATGAGGTCGTTCCACTCGGGGATGAGGTTCCCGAGCGGGCAGCCCTGGTGGCAGAACGGGATGCCGCAGTCCATACAGCGACCGGCCTGGCGCCGGACCTGTGACGGGT
>CAKTZW010000542.1 GCA_934636065.1 uncultured Labedella sp. | reverse complement strand
GCTCGAGGACGGGCTGCGGATCACCCCGCGACCGCTCTCCGGCGGCCGCTGGCTCAGCTACCACGATCATCGGATGGCCACGGCGGGAGCGATCATCGGCCTCCTCGTGCCGGGGGTGCGGATCGAGAACATCGCCACGACGGCGAAGACGCTGCCCGAGTTCCCCTCCCTCTGGCACGGCATGGTGGGAGCGCGCGCCGCGTGAGCTGGTGGGAGTCGCCGGACGACGAGGACGAGGACGAGTTCGACGAGGAGTCGATCCGGGTCCGCCCGAACCCGAAGGGCTCCCGGCCCCGGACGAAGCAGCGGCCCGAACACCGGGACGCCCGCTCGGCCCGCGTCCTGTCCGTCGACAGGGGGCGCTATCTCGTCCTGCTCGCCGAAGGCACGACGGACGAGAAGGAGCTGACCGCGACGCGCGCGTCCGAGTTGCGGCGCAAGTCGGTCGTCACGGGCGATCAGGTGGACCTGGTCGGGGACGTGAGCGGCGCGGAGGGCACCCTCGCGCGCATCGTCCGCATCCGCGAACGCATGACGCTGCTGCGGCGGAGCGCCGACGACACCGACCAGGTCGAACGCGTCATCGTGGCGAACGCCGACCAGATGGTGGTGGTCGTCGCGGCGGCGAACCCCGAGCCGCGCGCGCGGCTCGTCGATCGCTACCTCGTCGCGGCCCTCGACGCCGGCATCCGACCGATCCTCTGCATCACCAAGACCGACCTCGCCGATCCGGCCGACTTCCTCGAGAACTTCGCGGGGCTCGACCTCGACGTCGTCACATCGGGAGCGGGGGACGTGCCGATCGAGGAGATCACGCGCCGGCTGATCGGGCACGCGACCGTCTTCGTCGGCCACTCGGGCGTCGGCAAGTCCACCCTCGTGAACGCGATCGTCCCCGAGGCCGGCCGCGCGATCGGGCACGTCAACGACGTGACGGGCCGCGGCCGCCACACCTCGTCGTCGACCGAGTCCTACCGGGTCGCGACCGCGGGCGGCACCGGGTGGGTCATCGACACCCCGGGAGTGCGCTCCTTCGGTCTCGGCCATGTCGATCCCGCGAACATCCTGCGCGCCTACACCGACCTGGCGGAGATCGCCGAGGACTGTCCGCGTGGCTGCACGCACCTGCCGGACGCACCCGATTGCGCGATCAACGAGGCCGTCGAGAAGGGGAAGCTCGGTGACGGCGGCGCGGCGCGCCTCGACTCCTTCCATCGGCTTCTTCAGAGTGTCTCGGCAGCGCCTAAGCTCGGAGAGTGACCACGACCCAGCGCCTCCAGACCGGTCAGCCGGCTCCTTCGTTCTCCCTGCCCAACCAGGACGGCGAGACCGTCTCACTGAGCGATCTCGCGGGGAAGCGCGTCATCCTCTTCTTCTACCCGGAGGCGATGACCCCGGGCTGCACCACGCAGGCGTGCGACTTCCGCGACAACGAGGCCTCGTTGCTCGCAGCGGGTTACACCGTCGTCGGTATCTCGCGCGACGCCCCCGAGAAGCAGACCGCCTTCCGCGAGCGCGATGCGCTCCCGTTCGACCTGCTCTCGGACCCGGACAAGACCGTCCACCTCGCCTACGGGGCGTGGGGTGAGAAGAACAGCTACGGCAAGGTCGTCACGGGAGTGCTGCGGTCGACCTTCGTGATCGGACCCGACGGGACGCTCGAGCAGGCCTTCTACAACGTGAAGGCGACGGGGCACGTCGCCATGCTGCGGAAGAAGCTCGGGCTGGACTGACGACTCGTCAGTCGGCCGGCTCGCTCCTGCGCGTGTGCTGCAGGACCGAGCGGGTGAAGAGCAGCACGATGACGGCGACCGACGGAACCGCGATGGCCGCGCCGATCAGGGGCTGAGAGAAGGCGCCCTGGACCGCGCCGAAGGCGATCGTCAGCTGGATGAGCTGCCAGAAGAGCGCTCCGCCCCTCGACCATGGCGCACCGCGGAGCAGCGAGACGGCGATCCAGGCGACCCACACCGTGGCGACGGCCGTCAGCACGAGGAGGGCGAGCGCGCTCGCGAGCGATGTCGGCGTGAGGGTCAGCACGTCGACGAGCAGGGTGACGACGGCGGTTATGTACCAGTTCGTCGTGTTAAAAGACGCCTGCGCACCGCTCACGATTATGGT
>CAKTZW010000541.1 GCA_934636065.1 uncultured Labedella sp. | reverse complement strand
GGTCCGTCGCGGCGTACAGATCGCCGTGGTGATGGGCGGCGGCAACTTCTTCCGCGGCGCGGAGATGCAGGAACGCGGCATGGACCGCGGTCGGGCCGACTACATGGGCATGCTCGGAACCGTGATGAACGCCCTGGCCCTGCAGGACTTCCTCGAGCAGGCCGGAGCGGAGACGCGGGTGCAGTCGGCCATCGCGATGACGCAGGTGGCGGAGCCCTACATCCCGCGTCGCGCCGAGCGGCACCTCGAGAAGGGTCGCGTGGTGATCTTCGGTGCCGGCGCCGGGCTCCCGTACTTCTCGACGGACACCGTCGCCGCGCAGCGCGCGCTCGAGATCGGCGCGTCGAGCGTGCTGCTCGCGAAGAACGGCGTCGACGGCGTCTACTCGGCCGACCCGCGGCTCGACCCGAACGCGACCAAGATCCATCACATCTCCTACCAGGAGGCGCTGCAGCGCGGGCTCAAGGTCGTCGACTCGACGGCGTTCAGCCTGTGCATGGACAATGGCATGCCCATGCGCGTCTTCGGGATGGAGCCGGAGGGGAACGTCACGGCGGCCATCGAGGGCGAGGAAATCGGCACCCTCGTCAGCAACTAGACTTGACCAGCAGTTCCGACGTGAGGAGAACCGAGTGATCGCCGACGTATTGGCCGATGCATCGAGCCGGATGGACAAGGCCGTCGAGGTCGCCAAGGACGACTTCGCGACCGTGCGAACGGGGAGGGCCAATCCGCAGCTCTTCCAGAAGGTGCTCGTCGACTACTACGGCACGCCGACACCGCTCGCCCAGCTGGCGTCCCTGCAGAACCAGGAGGCGCGGACCCTGATCGTCACGCCCTACGACAAGAGCGCGCTCAAGGACATCGAGCAGGCCATCCGCGACATGCCGAACCTCGGCGCCAACCCGACGAACGACGGCAACCTCGTGCGTGTCAGCCTTCCCGAGCTCACCCAGGAGCGGCGCAAGGAGTTCGTGAAGCTCGTCCGTTCGAAGGGCGAGGACGCGAAGGTGTCCGTTCGCAACATCCGCCGCAAGGCGAAGGACGAGCTCGACGCGCTCAAGAGCGAGGTCGGTGACGACGACGTGGCCCGCGCCGAGAAGGAGCTCGAGGGCATCACCAAGGCGCGCATCGACGCGATCGACGAGGCGCTCAAGCGCAAGGAGGCCGAGCTGCTCGAGGTCTGAGCCGGCACGGACACGTCACGATGGCACAACACGCGCGCGGCTCGGACGGCCGAGACGACGACCCGTCGAGGCCCCGTCCCGTCGGAGCACGAGCCGACTTCGGCTCCCAGCTCAACGCCAAGCGCGCGGAGATCGAGGAGCGCGTGAGGAGCACGCGAGCGGACTTCGAGGGGCGCGTCACGGAGGCGAGGGCGCACTTCGACCAGGCCAACGAGCGGGTGGAGGCCCGGGTCGGCCGGAACCTCGTGATGGCCATCGGAATCGGGGTGGGGCTCGGCGCCATCCTCGTCGTGAGCCTCTTCGTGTGGAAGGGCCTGTTCGCCCTGTTCGGTGCCGCGGTCGTCGTGTTCACCACTCTCGAGCTCTCGACGGCGCTGCAGCACACCGATCGCCGCACCGACCGGTGGCCCGCCACGGCGGCGGCCGTCGTCTTCGGCGCGGCCGCGGACTTCGCCGACGGTGCCACGCGATGGTCCGTCATGATCGCCGCCGTCACGTTCGTGGTGGTGTGGCGACTCATCGCCCAGATGGCGGCGCGCGACGGGCGTCCGGCTCTCGCGGTCGTGCTCGACCTCGCCGCTGCGGTGTTCGTGCAGGCGTACATCGCGGGCCTCGGGAGCTTCGCCGTCATCCTGGTGGCCCGTGACGGCGGGCAGCTCTGGGTCTTCGCGTTCATCGCACTCGTCGTCGTCGTCGACGTCGGCGCCTACGCATCCGGCCTCGCCTTCGGTCGCCACCCGATGGCGCCGCGGGTGAGCCCGAACAAGACGTGGGAGGGCTTCGCCGGTGCCCTGGTGCTCAGCCAGATCGCGGGAGTGCTGTTCGCCCTCCTGCTGCTCGACCAGCCGTGGTGGGTCGGCTCGATCTTGGCGGCCGTCATCCTGGCATCGGCGACCGTCGGAGATCTGTCGGAGTCGATGATCAAGCGGGACATCGG
>CAKTZW010000540.1 GCA_934636065.1 uncultured Labedella sp. | reverse complement strand
GGGCATGACTGCTCCTTAGCGGTCGATCGGGTGCTGTGGGTCGAGTCTATCGAGGGCGCGGCACTAAACTCGATGACGGGTACCCGCCGCCCGCTACGACCGTTCACCATCGATTCCTAGCTTCCCGGAGGACCCATGCCTGCGCTTCCCAGCGACGCCCCGTCGTACGCCTCGAACCCCGATCGAAACCTCGCGCTCGAGATCGTCCGGGCCACGGAGGCCGCCGCCATCCGCGCCGTGCCGTTCATCGGCCGGGGCGACAAACTCGGCGCCGACGGAGCCGCGGTCGACGCGATGCGCACGTTCCTCGGCACCGTCAACTTCGACGGCGTCGTCGTGATCGGGGAGGGCGAGAAGGACGAGGCGCCCATGCTCTTCAACGGTGAGCACGTGGGCAACGGATCCGGCCCGCAGTGCGACATCGCCGTCGACCCGATCGACGGGACCTCGCTCACCGCGACCGGTCGCCCCAACGCGATCTCGATGATCGCGGTGTCGGACCGCGGGACGATGCTCGACGCGTCGAGCGTCTTCTACATGGAGAAGATCGTGACGGGACCCGAGGGGCACGGCGTCGTCCACCTCGACCAGACCGTGGCCGAGAACATCCACGCGCTCGCGAAGGCCAAGGGGAAGCCCGTCGCCGACATCCGCGTCGCGGTGCTCGACCGCCCCCGCCATGAGGGACTCATCGAGGAGATCCGGGCAGCGGGCGCGCATACGCGGCTCATGCTCGACGGGGACGTCGCCGGTGGCATCAACGCGGCGCGTCGCGATCACCGCGTCGACATGTGCATCGGCACGGGCGGAAGCCCCGAGGGCGTGGCCACGGCGTGCGCCATCAAGGCGCTCGGCGGGCTCATCCAGGGCCGGCTCGCGCCGAAGACGGACGAGGAGCGCGAGCGCGGCCTCGCCGCGGGGCTGAAGTTCGACTACGTCTACTCGGCCGACGAACTCGTCGCCGGCGACAACACGCTCTTCGTCGCCACCGGGGTCACCGACGGCGAGCTCGTCGCGGGGGTCTCGACGGACGGTCCGATCGTCAGCACGTCGAGCATCATCCTGCGCAGCCACTCCGGTACCGTGCGCCGGATCCAGGCCGACCACCTGCGCGAGCGCTGGAGCTGACGCGGCGCCGCTGGCCCGCCGCCCGTCAGCTCGCCCGCTCCGCCGACGGAGAGGTCGACCGGTCGCCGGGAGCGGACAGCGGGGCCGCCGCGTCGAGTTCGACGGCGGTGAGTCGCCGCGGCGACTCGGTGATCGGCCGTTGCTCCTCGATGAGCTTGGTCTCGTCGATCCCGGGGAACTGTCGTGCCGTGACGAGAACGCGGGTCTCCAGCGACGTGGCGAATCGGTTGTAGCTCTCGACGGTGCGCTCGAGCGAGCGTCGGAGCGAGTCGGCGTGGCCGGCGAGGGTGCCGAGCCGGTCGTAGAGGGTGGAGCCGAGTTCGAACAGCCGCTTCGCCTCGTCCGTGACGGCGTGCTGCTGCCACGCTGACGCGACGGTCTTGAGCACCGACCAGAGCGTGACGGGCGAGGCGAGCGCGACGCGCTTTCCGAAGGCGAAGTCGAGGAGGCTCGGGTCGGCCTCGAGGGCCGAGGACAGAAGCGACTCGCTGGGGATGAACGCGACGACGAACTCCGGGCTCGACGCGAAGCCCTGCCAGTACGCCTTCTTCGCGAGGGCGTCGACGTGACCGCGGACGGCCTTGACGTGGCGATCGAGGAGCGCCGCCCGCCGTGCGCCCTCCTCGCCCGTCGCTGTCGCCGCGATCGACGAGGCCTCGAGGAAGTGCTCGAGGGGGACCTTGGCGTCGACGGCGAGCGCGGTGCCGCCGGGCAACCGCACGACCATGTCGGGTCGGAACGAGCCGCCGTCCGTCTCGATGGAGTGCTGGAGGTCGAAGTCGACGTGCTGCCGGAGGCCCGCGACCTCCACCACGCGCTTCAGCTGCGTCTCGCCCCAGACTCCTCGCGTGCTGTTCGATCGGAGCGCGCTCGCGAGCGACTCCGTCGTGGCGCGGAGCTGCTCGTCCGAGAGTCGCGACGCGGCGAGCTGCTCCGCGATCGACCCGAACTGTTCGCTGCGCTGCTGCTCCAGTTCCGCCACCGTGCGCTGCATGGTC
>CAKTZW010000539.1 GCA_934636065.1 uncultured Labedella sp. | reverse complement strand
CGCCGCTCGTCGCCTCGGACGCGCATCCCGGCCGGGTCCGTTGCGCTCGCGGGCACCTACAGCGGCGTGTATCCGCGCGAGAGCCCCGGTGGCTGGCAGCTCATCGGCACGACCGAGCTCCCGATGTGGGACCTGACGAGGGAGCGTCCGGCGTACCTCGAACCCGGGGACCGCGTCCGATTCGAGCTCACCGGTCCCGCGCGCGCGAGCGCCGCCGGCGCGGCCGACCCGGTCGCGGAGCCCGCCGAAGCGTCTCACGCTCTCGAGAACGAGGCGCCCTTGGACAAGCTCAGGGACCATGGGGGTGCGCAGCCCGCGCTCGAGGTCGTGAGCCCGGGACTGCAGACCCTGTTCCAGGACCTCGGACGCAGCGGCTACACGAGCATGGGGGTGTCCACGTCGGGAGCCCTCGACCCCGTCGCGCTCCGCTCCGCGAACCGCCTCGTCGGGAACGATCCCGCGGAGGCGGCTCTCGAGGTCGCGCTCGGCGGGCTGCACGTCCGCGCGCGCGGTTCCCTCGTCGTCGCGGTGACGGGCGCGCCCGTCCCGCTCGAGATCGTGCGTGCGGGGGGCCGCACCGGCCACGCCGCCTTCCACACGCCGATCGCCCTCGACGACGGCGACGAGCTCCGCCTCGGCGCGCCGAGCGCCGGGGTACGCTCCTACCTCGCGGTCCGGGGCGGCTTCGCCGAGGAACCCGTGCTCGGGAGCCTCGCGACCGACGTGCTCTCCGGAGTGGGGCCCGGACCGATCACGAGCGGGCGCCTGCTCCCCGTCCGCCGGCCGACCACCGCCGCGCCTGTGACGATGGAGGAGCCACCCGACCGCCCGCTTCCGCGCCCGGGCGACGAGACGGTGCTCGACGTCGTGCTCGGCCCCCGCACCGACTGGCTCGACGCCGATGCTGTCGACGTCCTGACGGGCCAGGCGTGGGAGGTCACCCCGCAGTCGAATCGCGTCGGCGTCCGCCTTTCCGGAACGGCCATCCAGCGGGGTCGCACCGAGGAACTGGCGAGCGAGGGCTGCGTCGCGGGTGCCCTGCAGATCCCGCCGAACGGGCAGCCGGTTCTCTTCCTCGCCGACCACCCCCTCACGGGCGGCTACCCGGTCATCGGCGCCGTCATCGCGGACCAGGTCCCGCTCGCGGGCCAACTCCCGGTCGGTTCGCGGGTCCGATTCCGCATCCGCGCCTCGCGGTCCCTGAGCGTGTTCACGGGCACCGCCATCCCGGCCGATGCGACCGACCGGACCACCGATCCCCTCGCGGAAAGGACCCCATCATGACCGCACACGCCGCACCCAAGGTGCTCATCGCGAACCGCGGCGAGATCGCCGTGCGCATCGCCCGGGCGTGCGCCGACGAGGGGCTCGTCTCCGTCGCGGTCTACGCCGATGGCGACGCCGACGCCCTGCACGTGCGCGTCGCCGACGAGGCACACGGCCTCGGCGGGGCGACAGCGGCGGAGACGTACCTCGACGCGGAGAAGCTACTCGCGGTCGCGCGCGCAGCCGGCGCGACCTTCGTCCACCCGGGTTACGGCTTCCTCAGCGAGAGCGCCGACTTCGCGCGCGCCGTGCGCGACGCCGGACTCACGTGGGTCGGACCGAGTCCCGAGAGCATCGAACTGCTCGGCGACAAGATCTCGGCCCGCCGGCTCGCGGAGTCGGTCGGCGCGCCGCTCATCGCCGGAACGACGGATCCCGTGGCCGACCCGGCCGAGGCCGTCGCCGCGATGCTGGAGGCGGCGCTCGACAACGGCGGGCGCGACAACGTGTCGATCATCGTCGTGAGCGCCTCACGTCCGTCCGCGGATGAGGACACCGCGACCGTCTGCCGAGGAGAGCAGCGAGACCGATTCGCCGGTGCCCGGCATCGGCTGGTCGGTGGGGATGCGGCCAGGAACGAGGATCGCGCCGGCGCCCGCCACAGCGCTGCCGAGGGCCACACCGCCGACGACATCCGACAGCCAGTGCGCACGGACGTGGAGCCGTGAGTAGGCCACGGTTGCCGCGAGTGGCGCGAGCGCCGCACCGATTCCGGTCGACTCGAGAGCCACGCCGGTCGCGAACGCCCCCAGCGCGCGACGGTAGGCCGACGCCTCTTCCGCCTCGGCTTGCGACAGGTCTTCAGGGATCGGC
>CAKTZW010000538.1 GCA_934636065.1 uncultured Labedella sp. | reverse complement strand
GCCCCGGCACCCGCGAGCGCTCGTTCGGCGGCGGGCCGCGCGGTCCCGGCTTCGGCTCGATCGTCGGCGGTTCGCTGCTCGGCACCGTCGCCGGGTACGTCATCGGGTCTGCGCTCGTGAGCGCATTCCTCCCGCCCATGGACGGTGGGGCCGACGCCGGCTCCGAGGGTGACGCCGGATCGGAGGGTGAGACGGGCGGCGACACCGGTTCCGGCGGAGATGCGGGCGGCGACGCCGGGGCTGACGGCGGCTCGTGGGACGCCTCCGGTGGTGACTTCGGCGGCGGAGACTTCGGCGGCGGAGACTTCGGCGGCGGAGACTTCGGCGGCGGCGGAGACTTCGGGTTCTGAGTCGTCGGTTCTGATGCCTCAGCCCGCGACGGCCTCGCCGCGGGCCGACGCACGGCCGGGTGCAGGGAACTCGCCGGCGAGCAGTTCGAGCGTGCGACGGCGAGCCCCTGCCGAGTCCGCCGGCGCACCGACGTGTTCGGACGCCGACGGGGCGACCATGACCTCGTCGACGTCGAAGCGGAGCGCCAGGTCGCGCAGGGCATCCGCCGCGGTCGCCGCATCGCCGATGATCGTGGAGCGCCGCATCTGCTCCACGAACTCGAGCTGCACCGGTGTGAGCTCCGCAGCAGCGGCTTCCTCGACGGTCGCGAGCGCGCCGAGCCGACCGCCGGTGCGCAGCCGCGCCATGAGCTGGAGCTGAGGCAGCGCGAGCGCGTCGGCCTCCTCCGCGGTCTCGGCGACGACGACGGACGCGGTGACGAACGTGCGGGGCACGGCGGCGAACTCCGAGGGCTCGAAGCGAGCGCGGTAGAGCTCGACCGCCCGCTCCGCGCTCCCGCCGGCGCCCGCGAAGTGATGGGCGAAGACGTACGGGAGCCCGAGCTGGGCCGCGAGCATGGCCGAGTAGTCGCTCGATCCGAGCAACCAGGTCGTCGGGACCGTCGCCGCTGCCGGAGTGGCCCGGAGGCGGTACTCCTCACCCGACGCGAGGCGCACCTCCGCACCCCCGGCCGAGAGCAGGGCGATCAGATCGGACACCGCTCCCGGGAACCCGTCGACGTTCGTGGTCGGTCCCGACCGCGAGAGGACGGCCGTGACGACGGGGTCGCTCCCCGGGGCTCGGCCGATCCCGAGGTCGATCCGACCGGGCGCCGCGGCCTCGAGGAGGGCGAACTGTTCCGCGACCACGAGAGCGGCGTGGTTGGGAAGCATCACGCCGCCGGATCCCAGGCGGATCCGCTTCGTGCGAGCGGCGGCGAGCGCGATGAGGACGGACGGGCTGGTGGACGCGACCGACGCCATGTTGTGGTGCTCGGCGAACCAGTACCGCGTGAACCCCGCCGCCTCGGCCGCGTCGACCAGGTCGAGGGACGACGCGAGCGCGTCGGCGCTGGACTGCCCGCTGCGTACGGACACGAGATCGAGAACGGACAACTCCACGGCACACCGACCTTTCGAGCGGTCGACGATCGCCGCCCTCACTCTCCAAGGCTGCGGGCGCCGAGGGCATTCCCCGAGGCGCGAGGAACTCGCCGTCGAGAGGTCAGCTGAGGAGCTGGTACCAACCCGTTCCCCGCGCGTGCTCGAACACGAGGTTGGTCTCGGTGTGCGCCACCGCCGGATGACCCGTGAGATAGTCGATGACGAAGTCGCGCAGCTCCGCCGAGTCGTGGGCCGCGAGATGCAGGAGGTAGTCGTCTCGACCGCCCATGTGGAACAACGCCATGACCCCCGGCCAGGTCGGCGCCTCCGCGCGGAAGCGCTCGATCTCGGCGCGTGCGTGCTTCGTCAGCCGCACCGCGATGATGGCCTGGATCGGGGCGCCGAGCGCGCTCAGGTCGATGTCGGCGTGGTATCCCGTGATGTGCCCGGACCGCTGGAGGCGCCGCACCCGGAGCGACACCGTCGATTCGGCGATCCCGAGCTCCGCGGCGAGGGCGGAACCCGACGAGCGTGCGTTCTTCGACAACAGGCGCAGCAGCGCCCTGTCGGTTTCGTCCAACTGGTCGCCGCGGGTGGTACTCACGACTTGCTCACCTGCCCTGGTCGGGTTTCGCGGACGAGGTCCTGATCGATACCTCGTCCTCCGGAAAGTCTACGGAACGCGTGCGCGTGCATTCTCCCCCATAACGCGTG
>CAKTZW010000537.1 GCA_934636065.1 uncultured Labedella sp. | reverse complement strand
CCTCCGCGCCGAGCACGCCGCCGGTCACGCGACCCTGCCGGCCGGCGACCGGGTGCTGCGAGCGTTCTCGTATCCCCTCTCGCAGGTGCGGGTGCTCATCGTCGGGCAGGATCCGTACCCGACGCCGGGGCACCCGATCGGGCTGTCGTTCGCGGTCGACGCACACGTCCGGCCGCTTCCGCGCAGCCTCACCAACATCTATCGGGAGCTGCAGGACGACCTTGGGATCCCGCCGGCCCCGACGGGCGACCTGACCCCGTGGGCCGAGCACGGCGTCATGCTGCTCAACCGCGTGCTCACGGTACGACCAGGCGAGCCGGCCTCGCATCGCGGCAAGGGCTGGGAGGCCGTGACGGATCACGCCATCCGCACGCTCGTCGCGCGCGGCACGCCCCTCGTCGCGATCCTGTGGGGGCGGGACGCGCAGAGTCTCACGCCCCTGCTCGGGTCGACGCCGATCGTCGCGTCCGCCCATCCGAGCCCGCTCTCCGCCTCCCGCGGGTTCTTCGGATCGCGGCCGTTCTCGCGCGTCAACGAGCACCTCGTGGCGGCTGGAACCGACCCCGTCGATTGGTCGCTCGGCCGTTAGGCTTGACGCGTGCTGGAAGAGGAATATCAGGAGCAGCGGAGGCTGCCGCCCCACCTGCGGAAGAAGCCCGCGCCCGAGGCGCCGTTCGAGTACACGATCCGTGACGCCGAGCTCCAGGACCTGCCCGACATCCGCGAGATCTACAACTACTACGTGACCAACAGCTCCGTGACCTTCGATGAGGAGCGCATGAGCCTCGCGAAGTGGAAGTCGAAGTTCGCGCACCTGCAGAAGCTCGGCATGCCGTTCATCGTCGCCGTGTCGCCGTCGGGGAACGTGCTCGGCTACGCGCTCGTGCAGCCGTGGAAGGAGAAGCGGGCGTACCGCTTCACCGTGGAGAACAGCATCTACCTCGGCGCTGCGGCCACCGGGAAGGGACTCGGGCGTGCCCTGCTCGGCGCGCTCATCGAGAAGTCGAAGGCCGCCGGGCTCAAGGAGATCCTCGCCGTCATCAGCGACAAGGGGGCGGAGGCGTCGCTCGCCCTGCACGAGGCGTTCGGCTTCACCGAGATCGGCCGGATGGGGCGCGTCGGCTTCAAGTTCGACCGCTGGCTCGGCACCGTGCTCCTGCAGCGCTCCCTCAAATAGCGCGGCCCGGTCCCTGAGCCTGTCGCGCTTCGACAAGCTCAGCGACCGTGTAAGCGCGGACGTAGGCTGAACGCATGACCGAGACCGAGTGGGAACGCTTCACGGCCCTCGAACTCTGGACGCACCTGCAGCGCGACCACATCTCGCCGGTCGAGCTGACGCAGTTCGTCCTCGAACGGGCCGAGCTCGCGAACCGGGAGCTCGGCGCGTTCGCCGTCCTCACGCCCGATGTTGCGCTCGCCCGCGCGCGACACGTGCAGGACCACCAGCCGCGCACGGACATCCTGTGGGGGCTGCCGCTCGCGGACAAGGACCTCACGGCGCGAGCCGGCACCCCGATCGCGTGGGGCTCCCGCGCGTTCCCCGGCACCATCTCGGAGCGTTCCGACGCGATCGTCGACGTGCTCGACCGCGCGGGCGCCGTGAGCATCGGGAAGACGGCGACGCCCGAGTTCGGCCTCTACGGCTACACCGAGCCCTTCGGTCGCGCGCCGGCGCGTAACCCGTGGGACCCGTCCCTCGGCGCGGGAGGCTCGAGCGGGGGAGCGGCGGCGGCCGTCGCGGCGCGCGTCCTGCCGTTCGCCCCGGCGAGCGACGGCGGCGGATCGATCCGTATTCCCGCCGCGGCATGCGGTCTCGTGGGGCTCAAGCCGTCGCGCGGGCGGGTGCCGTCGGGGTCCGCGCTCGACTCGCTCGCGGGTCTCGCCGTGAAGGGGCCGATCGCGCGCAGCGTCACCGACGCCGCCCTCCTCTTCGACGCCATGCTCGATCGCCGGAACGGCCGGCTGCAGCACCCGTTCAGCGTCGGCGCTCCCGGATTCGACGACGGCGACTATCTCGGGGTCGCGACGCGCGGTGAGGGGCGGTTCACCCTCGGCCTCCTCGGCAACAGCCCGTGGGACGACGACACCGAGATCACCGTGTCGCCGGAGGCGCGCGCCGCCGTCGACCTCGCGCTCGAGCACCTCGGCGCCGTCGGCCATGCGGTCGAGGACCTCACCCTCGAC
>CAKTZW010000536.1 GCA_934636065.1 uncultured Labedella sp. | reverse complement strand
GGTCGTGTCCGCGCTCACGGTGCGTCTGAAGGTGTACGCCGTCGTGCAGGCGCTGTCCGCGTACCAGCCGGTGAAGAGGTATCCGTCCTTCTCGGGCGCGTCGAGCTCGGAGAGATCGAGCAGTCGGCGCTGGTCTGCGGGGTCGGCGTTCACCCTTCCAACCTACCCGCAGCCCCGCAAGACGAGACGAGCGGATGCTGCGGGGCAGACCCGTGTGCCGAGGGCTCCCCGGGCGTAGCCTGGCGGCGAGGGAGTTCGAGGGTGCGAGGAGGCGCTCGTGATCGTGAAGCCACCGACCGTCGACGAGGTCACCGGCGACGCCGCCGCGATCTACGAGGTCGACCTCGCGAGCGACGGCAGAGTCTTCTCACACACGGCCGCCCTCGCGATGAACCCCGACGCCTACGCGGCGTTCGAGGAAGCCTCGGGCGACGGCGGCGACCTGCTCGAGACCGGCCGCCGCTTCCAGCGCGAGATCCTGTCGGTGGGCGGCTCGCGTCCGGCGCTGGAATCGTTCAAGGCTTTCCGCGGCCGCGAGCCGTCGATCGACGCGCTGCTGCGCCATAGCGGCATGAGCGTGGACGGCGCCACCGCCGGCGCGTGGCGCCGGCCCGGGCGGGCCCTGCTCGGAGATCTTCTTCGACCGGGGTCCGGCCTACGGGCGCGATGGTGGACCGGCGACGGACGACGACCGCTACGTGGAGATCTGGAACCTCGTCTTCATGCAGTACGCGCTCGAGGACGTCAGCAGCAAGGTCGACTTCCGCATCGCCGGGGACCTCCCGCGCCGCAATATCGACACGGGCATGGGGCTCGAGCGCGTCGCCTTCCTCAAGCAGGGCGTCGAGAACATGTACGAGATCGACCAGGTGCGTCCGGTGCTCGACGAGGCGGCGCGTCTCTCGGGCCGCCGCTACGGAGCGGACCACGACGACGACGTCCGCATGCGCGTGATCGCCGACCACGTCCGTTCCTCGCTCATGCTCATGAGCGACGGTGTGACGCCGTCGAACGAGGGCAGGGGATACATCCTCCGACGCCTGCTGCGCCGGAGCGTCCGGTCGATGCGGCTTCTCGGTGTCGACGGCGCGACGTTCCCCGAGCTCTTCGCCGCCTCCCGCGATGCGATGAAGGCGGCGTACCCGGAGGTCGAGACGGAGTACGACCGTATCTCGACTGCGGCCCTCGGTGAGGAGGAGGCGTTCCTGCGCACCCTCGCCGCCGGCACGACGATCCTCGACCTTGCCGTCGACAACACGAAGTCGACGGGCGCCGAGGCGCTGCCGGGCGACACGGCGTTCCTGCTCCACGACACCTACGGCTTCCCCATCGACCTGACGCTCGAGATCGCCGAGGAGGCGGGTCTCTCGGTCGATCGCGACGCGTTCGACTCGCTCATGACGCAGCAGCGCACGCGGGCGAAGGCGGACGCGAAGGCGAAGAAGTCGGTGCTCGCCGACCTCTCCGCGTACAGCGAGTTCCGCCGCGCGGGCGAGACCGTTTTCACCGGATACGACGAGCTCGAGACCGGATCGCGGGTCCTCGGTCTCATCGTCGACGGCGAATCGGTCGTCCGTGCGACCACCGGGCAGACCGCCGAGGTCATCCTCGCGGAGACCTCGCTGTACGCGGAGTCGGGCGGACAGGACGCCGACAAGGGCGTCATCGTCGGCCCGGGCTACGAGCTCGAGGTGCTCGACGTCCAGAAGCCCGTCAAGGGACTCATCTCGCATACCGTGCGGGTCACGAGCGGCGAGGTGGGGGTGGACGACGAGGCGACCTCGATCGTCGACGCGGCGTACCGCCGCGGAGCGCGGCAGGCGCACTCCGGGACGCATCTCATCCACGCCGCGATCCGTCAGGTGCTCGGCGCCAACGCGCACCAGTCCGGCTCCTACAACAAGGCCGGCTACCTGCGCCTCGACTTCTCCTGGAACCAGGCGCTCTCGGCGGAGACGCGGTCCGAGATCGAGGAGATCGCGAACGGTGCGATCCAGGACAACCTCGAGGTCGTCACGCGCGAGCTTCCCCTCGACGAGGCGAAGGCGCTCGGCGCTATGGCTCTCTTCGGCGAGAAGTACGGCGACGTCGTGCGCGTCGTCGACATCGGCGGCCCGTGGTCGCGCGAGCTCTGCGCGGGCACGCACGTCGGCAGCTCCTCCGAGGTCGGCCTGATCAGCCTCGTCAGCG
>CAKTZW010000535.1 GCA_934636065.1 uncultured Labedella sp. | reverse complement strand
CAGTAGAGCAGCTCTCCCGCCGCCGCGTGTCCGGACACGTGGACCTTCGCGTTGGCCTTGTGCACGACGTTCGCACCGAGCTTCGTGAGACCGTCGATGACGCGGTACACGGCGTTCTCGTTGCCCGGGATGAGGCTGGACGCCAGGATCACGGTGTCGCCGGGACCCGGTTCGATCGCGTGGTCGAGGTTCGCCATCCGGCTGAGCACCGCCATCGGCTCGCCCTGCGAGCCGGTCGACATGAAGACGATCCTGTCGTCGGGGATGTCGTGCGCCTTGCGGTAGTCGATGAGGACGTCGTCGGGGACGGTCAGGTAGCCGAGCTCGGCGGCGATCGTCATGTTCCGCACCATCGAGCGGCCGAGGAGCGCGACGCGGCGACCGTTCGCCGTCGCCGCATCGAGCACCTGCTGCACCCGGTGGACGTGGCTCGAGAAGCTCGCGACGATGACCCGGCGCTGCGCCTTCGCGATCACGGCGTCGAGCACGGGGCCGATCGACCGCTCGAGCGGGGTGAACCCGGGGACGTCGGCGTTGGTCGAGTCGCACAGGAAGAGGTCGACGCCCTCCTCGCCCAGCCGCGCGAAGGCGCGCAGGTCGGTGAGTCGGCCGTCGAGCGGAAGCTGGTCCATCTTGAAGTCACCGGTCGCGAGGACGAGGCCGGCGGAGGTCCGGATGGCGACGGCGAGAGCGTCCGGGATGGAGTGGTTCACCGCGACGAACTCGAGCTCGAAGGGACCGAGCCTCTCGACATCGCCCTCTCGCACCGTGAGCGTGTACGGCTTGATCCGGTGCTCCTTGAGCTTCGCCTCCACGAGCGCGAGCGTGAGCCCTGAGCCGATCAGGGGGATGTCGGCCTTCAGTCGCAACAGGTACGGCACCGCGCCGATGTGGTCCTCGTGGCCGTGCGTCAGGACGACGCCGACGACGTCGTCGAGCCGGTCCTGGATGGGCGAGAAGTCGGGGAGGATGAGGTCGACGCCCGGCTGGTTCTCCTCGGGGAAGAGCACGCCGCAGTCGACGATGAGCAGCTTCCCGTCGATCTCGAAGACGGTCATGTTGCGTCCGACTTCGCCGAGGCCGCCGATCGGGATGACGCGGAGCGTCCCGGGTTCGAGAGCCGGCGGTTCGATGATGGGGCCTGTCATGCGCCCTCTTCCTGTGTCGTTTCCTAGCGGGTGGTTCCGTGGACCTTGGGCAGCGCGCCGCCCGCGGCGGCGTTGCGGTCGGGACGGAAGTTGGAGAAGTCGACGCCGGGGATGTCGGTCACGAGGTCGATCTCGTCCTCGATCTGGGCGGCCTCCCACTCCTCCGGCCCGACGAGCGGCAGTCGGACCCGCGGGCTCGCGATTCGTCCGAGACCGTGCAGGATGTACTTCGCGGCGACGGTGCCGGGGACGTGCGTCATCACAGCGCGGACGAGGGGCTCCAGCCGCTGGTGGGCGGCTGTCGCCGTCGCGAGGTCGCCCGCGTTGACCGCGTCGACGATCTGCCGGTAGGGGGTCGCCGCGATGTTGGCGGTCACACCGATGAGGCCGGAGGCACCGATCGAGAGGTGGGGCAGGACGTTGGCGTCGTCGCCCGAGAAGTACAGCAGGTCCGTCTGGTTGAGCACCCGGCTGACCTCCGAGAAGTCGCCCTTCGCGTCCTTGATGGCGACGACGTTCGGGTGCTTCGCGACCCGGAGGATCGTCTCGTAGCGGATGGGAACACCGGTGCGGCCGGGGATGTCGTAGAGGATGACGGGCAGGTCGGTCGCGTCCGCGATCATCCGGAAGTGCGTGAGGATGCCGGCCTGGGTCGGCTTGTTGTAGTAGGGAGTCACGATCATCACGCCGTCGGCGCCGGCGCGCTCACTCGCCCGGTAGAGCTCGATCGCGTGCGCCGTCTCGTTCGAGCCGCCACCCGTGATGATCTTGGCGCGGCCGGCCGCGACCGACTTGCCGACCTCGACGAGCCGCAGCTTCTCCGGGTCCGTGAGGGTCGAGGTCTCCCCCGTCGTCCCGGTGACGACGATGCCGTCGGCGCCGGCCGAGATGACGTCGTCGATGTGCTTCTCGACGTCGTCCCACGCCACTTCACCATCACTCGTGAAGGGCGTCACGAGTGCGACGAGGACCTGACCGAAGGGATTCTGCACGCGAGCCACGAGTCCAGGCTATCGGTTCGCGCAACCGGGGTCCGCCAGGGGTG
>CAKTZW010000534.1 GCA_934636065.1 uncultured Labedella sp. | reverse complement strand
GGTCTGGACGTTGCGCTCGTGGTGCTCGTCCGTCGTGCGGATGAAGTCGTCGTTGGCGATGTCGAGCGTCTCGAGCAGCGGCTTCCACGCCTCGGCGACGAGACGGTCGGCCCACTGCTTCGGGGTGACGCCGTTGGCGACGGCCGTCCGCATGATCTTCTCGCCGTGCTCGTCCGTGCCGGTGAGCGACCAGGTGTCGTCGCCCGCCTGGCGGTGCCACCGGCTCAGCACGTCCGTCGCCGCCTCCGTGTACGCGTGCCCGATGTGCGGGGCGTCGTTGACGTAGAAGATCGGCGTCGTGATGTAGAAGGAACGGCCTGAAGACATGAGGACAATCCTAGGACGCGCGCGCCACGCCCGGCGCCGTGTGTCGGCGCCGCGGTCAGCGGGTGCTGCGGGCGTCGAGCGCCGCCTGATACAGCTCGCGACGCCCGAGTCCGGTGGCCTCCGCGACCTCGGCCGACGCCTCCTTGAGCCGGGCACCAGCGGCCACGAGGGCGAGGACCTGCTCGGTGCCCGTGGCGATCGACACGGTCATGGGAGGGGCGCCCTCGACGACGAGGCAGATCTCGCCCTTGACGCCCTCGGCGGCCCAAGCGGCGAGCCCGCCGAGCCCGCCGCGCCGCACCTCCTCGAAGTGCTTCGTGAGCTCGCGGCACACCGCCGCCCGCCGGTCCGACCCGAACACCTCCGCCGCCGCCGCGAGGCTCTCCGCGAGCCGCCCGGGCGACTCGAAGAAGACCATCGTCCGGCGTTCGCCGACGAGCCCGGCGAACGTCGCGCGGCGCTCGCCGGGGCGCCGGGGCAGGAAGCCCTCGAAGCTGAACCGGTCGGTCGGCAGCCCGGAGACGGCGAGCGCGGCGATCACCGCGCTCGGTCCGGGGATCACGCTCACGCGGACGCCCGCCGCGACGGCCGCCTCGACGAGGTGGTAACCCGGATCGGACACCGTCGGCATGCCCGCGTCGCTCAGGACGAGGACGTCCTCCTCGCGCGCGAGCTCGACGAGATCCGCGCTGCGCTCGCGCTCGTTGTGGTCGTGCAGGGCGATGAGCCTCGGCCGCTCCTCGATGCCGAGGGCCGACAGCAGCCGCATCGTCGTCCGGGTGTCCTCGGCCGCCACGGTCGGCACCGTGCGCAGGGCCTCGACGAGTCGGGGCGAGGCGTCGCCGAGGTTGCCGATGGGGGTGGCGCCGAGCACGATCATCCCCTCAGTCTGACAGTCCCCGCCGGAGCCGACCCCGCCGAGCACCTAGCATGGTCAGCGTGACGGCAACCGGTCCCGGCGGAGAGCGCGCGCGAGCGGGATTCGACGACCTCCTCCTCGACGGCCACGGCGACCGACACGCACCGGCGCTCGAGGTCGGGGACCCCGACCCGCACGAGCGCGACGAGAGCGTCGAGACGCCGCTCCCCCGCCGCGCGACACTCGCCGGACGCCTCGACGGCTGGCGCGCACGAGCGCTCGCCACCCGGGCCCGCCGCCGGCTCTGGTGGTGGGGCGGACCCGCCGCCGTGACGCTGCTCGCCGCCGTGCTACGGCTCTGGAACCTCGGTCATCCCGACGCCCTCGTCTTCGACGAGACGTACTACGTCAAGGACGCGTGGACGCTGTGGAACACCGGCGTCGAGCGCACCTGGCCCGCCGACGCCGACGCCGCGTTCGTCGCCGGCGACGTCGACTCGTGGCTCGAGGCGCCGAGCTACGTCGTGCATCCGCCGCTCGGGAAGTGGATCATCGGGCTCGGCATGGCCGTGTTCGGACACGGCGCCGACAGCGCGGGCTGGCGCATCGGCACAGCCGTCGTCGGGGTCCTCGCCGTCCTGCTCCTCACCCTCATCGCCCGGCGGCTCTTCTCCTCGACGCTGCTCGCGACCCTCACGGGCGGGCTCTTCGCGATCGACGGGCACGCGATCGTCATGTCGCGGGTCGCCCTCCTCGACACCCTGGTGATGTTCTTCGCGCTGCTCGGCGTCGGGGCCGTCCTGCTGGACCGCGAGGCCCTCCGCCGCCGACTCGACGACTGGGTCCTCGCCCGGGACTCCGGCTCGAGGACGTCGTGGGGGCCGGTGCTGTGGAACCGGCCGTGGCTCGTCGCCGCGGGTGTCGCGTTCGGCCTCGCGACGAGCGTCAAGTGGTCGGGGCTCTACTTCCTCGCCGTCTTCGGCCTCTACCTCGTGGTCGTCGACGCGCTCGCGCGACGCCGCGCGGGGATCC
>CAKTZW010000533.1 GCA_934636065.1 uncultured Labedella sp. | reverse complement strand
AGACCATGGAGACGGTGCGCCGACTGCGCGAACGCTTCCCGGCCCTGGCCGACCCTCCCTCGGACGACATCTGCTACGCCACCCAGAACCGGCAGGTCGCGGTGAAGAAGATCGCGCCGCGTTCGGACCTCGTGATCGTGGTCGGCTCGGCGAACTCCTCGAATTCGGTGCGGCTCGTCGAGGTCGCCCTCGAATACGGGGCGAAGGCCGCACACCGCGTCGACTTCGCGAGCGAGGTGCGACCCGAGTGGTTCGCGGGCGTCGAGACGGTGGGGGTGACGAGCGGCGCGTCGGTTCCCGAGGTGCTCGTCCGCGACCTCCTCCGGGAGTTGGCGGAGGCGGGCTACGCCGATGTCGAAGAGGTCACGACGGCCGAGGAGGACCTCGTGTTCTCTCTGCCCAAGGAGTTGCGCACGGACCGCACGGGGGCCCGCGACGCCCGAGCGATGGGTGGGAGGCGCAGCTCGTGAGCGACGGCGATCCCGGCGGGACCGCCCGCCGTCCGCGGCCGCAGTTCGGGGAGTTCGCCACGCCGGAGGAGCAGCGCGCGGCGATCGCCGTCCCCGACGCCCTGACCTCGGCAGAGCCCGTTCCGGTCGCGCCGGATCGCGATGCGGTACCGGCCAGAGCCCCCGAGGCCGTGGCGTCGACCGAGCGTCCGCCGGCGGACCGGTTCGTCAGCTGGGCGCTTCTCGGGCTCGGCCTCTTCAACATCCTCACGTCGACGGCGGCGTTGTTCGACCTGCCGTCGGCGATCAACAGCTTCTTCGCCGCCGACGATCTCGGCGGTTACGGGCCGGTGGCGGCCGGGCGAACGCTCGGGATCGTCGCCCTGCTCATCACCGTGGTGCTCTGGGTCGTGGCGTTCCGCCTCGTGCAACGACGGGTGCTGTTGCGCCGATCGAGCTGGTGGATTCCGATCATCGCCGGCGTCGTCGCGAACCTCGTGGTGCTCGTGTGCGTCGGAGCGGCGATGATGATCGATCCCGCCGTGTTCGGTCACATCCAGCAGATGTCGGGAACGATGCCGCCGCGTCCCTGACCTTCCGGTCCGCGAGCGCCGAGGCGCCCGATCCGTGGGTCGCACAGAAGGGCCCGACGAACAGAAGGGCCCCGACCGTGGTCGGGGCCCTTCCGTTGTCGTCGGTAGTCGCGCCGTGTCAGCTCTGCGACTGGCCGTGGGAGCCGAGCTGACGCGTCGCCTCCACGACGCGAGCGGCCATCGCCGTCTCCGCGACCTTGCCCCACGCGCGCGGGTCGTAGGTCTTCTTGTTGCCGACCTCGCCGTCCACCTTGAGCACGCCGTCCCAATTCGAGAACATGTGGCCGGCGACGGCGCGGGTGAACGCGTACTGGGTGTCGGTGTCGATGTTCATCTTCACGACGCCGTTGGCGACGGCCGTGGAGATCTCCTCGTCGGTCGACCCCGAGCCGCCGTGGAAGACCAGGTCGAGCGGCTTCTCGGAGGTGCCGTACTTCTCGGCGAGCCCCGCCTGGATCTCACCGAGCAGCTCCGGCTTGAGGCGGACGTTGCCCGGCTTGTAGACGCCGTGCACGTTCCCGAAGGTCAGAGCGGCCATGTAACGGCCCTCGTCGCCGAGGCCGAGCGCCTCGACCGTCGCGATCGCGTCGTCGAGGGTGGTGTAGAGGTGCTCGTTGATGTCGTGGCTGACCCCGTCCTCCTCGCCGCCGACGACGCCGATCTCGACCTCGAGGATGGCGCCGATGTTCTTCATGCGGGGGAGGATCTGCTTCGCGATCTCGAGGTTCTCGTCGAGCGGCACGGCCGAGCCGTCCCACATGTGCGACTGGAAGATCGGCGCGCCGCCGTCCTTCACGCGTTCCTCGGAGGCCGCCAGGAGCGGCATGACGAAGCCGTCGAGCGCGGGCTTCGGGCAGTGGTCGGTGTGGAGGGCGACCGTGATGGGGTAGTTCTTCGCCACCTCGTGCGCGAACGCGGCGAACGCGAGCGCGCCGGCGGCGCGGTTCTTCACCGTGTGCCCGGCGAAGTAGTCGGCTCCACCCGTCGTGACCTGGATGATGCCGTCCGAGCCCGCCTCGGTGAGTCCCTGGAGCACGGCGTTGATCGTCTGCGAGCTCGACACGTTGAAGGCCGGGTAGGCGAAGCCGGACGACTTCGCTCGGTCGAGCATCTCGGCGTACTGCTCCGGGGTAGCGATAGGCATGTCGTCACCCTATCCAGCGCTGTCTGCGAGGCGA
>CAKTZW010000532.1 GCA_934636065.1 uncultured Labedella sp. | reverse complement strand
GAGCAGCAGGGGCGCGGTCGCCAGCAGCGGGAGCGGGAGCCCGAGCTCATCACCGAGCCCCAGCGGGTCAAGGGTTCGACGCGCCTCGAGGCCAAGAAGCAGCGTCGTCGTGACGGGCGCGACGCCGGTCGTCGCCGCGCTGTCGTCACGGAGGCGGAGTTCCTGGCGCGTCGTGAGTCGGTCGACCGCGCGATGGTCGTGCGGTCGAAGGACGGCCGCATTCAGATCGGCGTTCTCGAAGACGGCGTACTCGTCGAGCACTACGTCGCGCGGAACCAGGACGCGTCGCTCATCGGCAACGTCTACCTCGGTCGCGTGCAGAACGTGCTGCCGAGCATGGAGGCCGCCTTCGTCGACATCGGTCGCGGCCGCAACGCCGTGCTCTACTCGGGCGAGGTCGACTGGGACGCCGCCGCGGAGAACTCGACCGAGGGCAAGAACCAGCCGCGTCGTATCGAGCTCGCCCTCAAGCCGGGCGACAAGGTCCTCGTGCAGGTCACGAAGGACCCCGTCGGGCACAAGGGCGCACGCCTGACGAGCCAGATCTCGCTCCCCGGTCGCTACCTCGTCTACGTCCCGAACGGTTCGATGAACGGCATCTCGCGCAAGCTCCCCGACACCGAGCGCTCTCGTCTCAAGCGGATCCTCAAGGAGGTCCTCCCGGAGAGCTCCGGCGTCATCGTCCGCACAGCGGCCGAGGGCGCGACCGAGGAGCAGCTGACCGTCGACGTCAACCGCCTCACTTCGCAGTGGGCGGAGATCAGTCACTACGCCGAGTCGGCGCAGGCTCCGGCACTCCTGCACTCCGAGCCCGATCTGCTCATCAAGATCGTGCGGGACGTCTTCAACGAGGACTTCCAGAGGCTCGTCATCTCGGGCCAGGACGCCCTGCAGACCATCGAGTCCTACGTGCGTCAGGTCGCGCCCGACCTCGTCGACCGCATCGAGCGGTACGAGGGCCAGAAGGACGTGTTTGACGAGTTTCGCGTCAGCGAGCAGATCGAGAAGGCACTCGACCGCAAGGTGTGGCTGCCGTCGGGCGGCTCGCTCGTGATCGACCGCACCGAGGCGATGACGGTCGTCGACGTCAACACCGGCAAGTTCGTCGGCTCCGGGGGGAACCTCGAAGAGACCGTGACCAAGAACAACCTCGAGGCGGCCGAGGAGATCGTGCGCCAGCTGCGGCTGCGCGACATCGGCGGCATCATCGTCGTCGACTTCATCGACATGGTGCTCGAGTCGAACCGCGACCTCGTACTGCGCCGCCTCGTCGAATGCCTGAGCCGTGACCGCACCAAGCACCAGGTCGCGGAGGTGACGTCGCTCGGACTCGTGCAGATGACCCGCAAGAAGATCGGCCTCGGGCTGCTCGAGACGTTCAGCGAGCCGTGCGAGACGTGCGCCGGGCGCGGCGTGATCGTCCACCACGAGCCGGTGACGAAGGGCGGTCGCCCCGCTCACGTCAACGGGCCGAGCCAGAACGGCTCGGAGCGTCGTCGCAAGGGCGGCCAGAACGGGTCGGCTTCCCCGGCCCCGGCGCCGAAGTCCACGACGCACGCCATCACCGACGACGCGAAGAACGCGCTCGCGCAGATCGCGGCGAGCACCATCCATCACACGACGTCCGCCGAGTCCGACGGAGAGAACGTGCGGATCACGGAGACCGTGGCGAGTGTCGAGTCCGTGGTCGAGACCTCGCTCGTGGCGACGACGACCGAGCCCGCCGCGCCTGCCGATGAGACGCAGGAGCAGGGCACAGGGGCGACCGACGCGACCGAGACCGGCCCCCTTGAGCCGTCGGAGCAGATCGGCACCGTCGATCCCGGCGTGATCGCGGAGGACGACCCGGAGCAGCAGCGCCCCAGCCGCGGCCGCACGGGTCGTCGTGGCGGACGGGCGTCGAGCGAGAGCGTGCTCGGACCGGTCGAGTCCCGCGAGCCGAGCGCTGCGCCGATGGCGATCCTCGACATCCCGATCGCTCCCGCGGGAGCGTCGACGCCGCAGAAGGTCGACAAGCGTGCGGCGGAGGATCTGCTCGGATCCGTGCTCGACGCGCTGCCGGAACCGAAGCGTCCCGGGCAGGGCCGCGGCCGGAGCCGTCGTGTCACCACCGCGGCGCTCACGGGAACACCCGTCTCGCACGACGACGCGACGTCCTGATCGTCGTCCGGGGATCGACGGCCCAAGGCGTCGATCCCCGGACGAATCGGACGTTGGCGCGGGCCCTCGTG
>CAKTZW010000531.1 GCA_934636065.1 uncultured Labedella sp. | reverse complement strand
CTAGACAGCTCCATCAAGCCAGGAGGCCTCCCCGCATCACAAGACCCGAAGCGTCACCAACGTCATGGCCGAGTACACCTAGCCGAAGAGCCGCTCCGTGGCGATACGCGCGCCCTCGCCGAGGGAGGCGAGCTTCGCGACAGCGATCTGCGGGTGGATGCGACCGCCGAGCCCGCAGTCCGTCGACGCGATGACGTTCTCCGCACCCACGACGGATGCGAACGCCTCGATCCGGTCGGCGACGAGCTCCGGATGTTCGACGACGTTCGTCGCGTGGCTCACGACGCCCGGCAGGATCTTCTTCCCGGCGGGCAGGTCGAGGTGCTTCCACACCTTCCACTCGTGGGCGTGGCGCACGTTGGCCGCCTCGAACGAGTACTGGCCCGCGTCGATCGCGAGCATGAGGTCGGCGATGTGGCGGAACTCGATGTCCGTCGTGTGGGGTCCGTGCCACGATCCCCAACACAGGTGGAAGCGGATGCGGTCCTGCGGCAGTCCCCGGAGGGCGTGGTTCAGGGCCTCGACCCGGATCCGGGTGAAATCGCGGTAGTCCTCGACGCTCGGCTCCGGGTTGATCTGGTCCCAGTTCTCGGCGATCGACGGGTCGTCGATCTGCAGGGTGAGGCCCGCGTCGATGATGGCCGTGTACTCCTCGCGCAGCACGTCGGCCCACGCCCAGATGTGCTCCTCGTCCGTCGCGTAGTGGTCGTTCGCGATGCGGGCGCCGCTCCCCGGTGAGAGCGACGTGATGAACCCCTCCCCCGCGCCCGTCTCGGCGAGCGCCGCCTTCAGGTTCACGATGTCGGAGGCGATCGCCTCGTGGCCGCGGTACGAGAGCGGGCCGGTCGTGCTCGGGAACGCCGTGGCCGTGTTGCCCGTCGAGATGCCCGACGTGGGGTCCTGGTACGCCTCGGCGAAGATCGTCCAGTCGCGACGGTCGGGGAAGCTCGTGAGCCGGACGTTCCCCGGCTCGGACCGCATCGGCTGCTGCGAGAAGATGTCGCTCCCGGTCACGGAGAGTCCCGCGACGCGCTGGAACGAGTACGACCACCAGGCGCCGTAGTCGACGGCGCTCGTCATGGCCTTGCCGTACTCGCCGTCGCCGACGATCGTGATGCCGAGGTCGAGCTGGCGACGCACGAGGTCGGCGACGGCCTCCGTGAGCAGCCCCTCGAACTCGGGCGTCCGCTCGAGGGTGAAGCCGTCGTCGGCGAGGCGGCGCGCGTCGTTCGCGGCGATGAGCTCCGGTGTGCGCGGGAGGCTGCCGGCGTGGGTGGTGTGGATTCTGCGGGTGGTCATCACGGGTCTCCGTCGATCGGGCGCCGTCTCCGGCGCGGCGCCGTCTCCGGCGCGTCGGTGGGGAGTTCGCGGGCCCGCGGCTCCTCCGGGGACCGCAGGCGATGCTCCGTGCGCCGTCGGCGGGCGACGGGCGATCGGAGCGGCGAGGCTTCGCGTGATGCGCTGCGATGCCCCCATCCTGCCGCGCGGGCCCCGACGCCGGAACCCCGCGCCGTCACGCACGTTCACACGCCCGCACCTCTCCCTCCCGTGAGGTGTCGCGTTTGGCTACCATGTGGCCCTTCGAGGGAACGAAACGCGACACCTCACGGAGGGTAAAATGGGGTGTCCTCCGCAGCGCTGCGGTCCCCCCGCCCGCGTCCCGGAAGGACCAGCATGTCCACGCTCACCGCCGCCCCCACCGCGCTCGCCCGTCGAGTCGACCACACCCTCCTCAAGCCGGAGGCGACGACCGCCGACGTCGAGGCGCACGTCGCGGAGGCGATCGAGCTCGGCGCGTACTCGGCGTGCGTGTCGCCGTCCTTCCTCCCCCTCGCGATCCCGGCGGACGCCGACCTGAAGATCGCCGTCGTCGTCGGCTTCCCCTCCGGCAAGCACACGACCGCCGTCAAGACCGCCGAGGCGCTGGAGGCCGTCGGGCGCGGAGCGGACGAGATCGACATGGTCATCGACATCGGAGCGGCGAAGGCCGGCCGGTTCGACCTCGTCGAGGCCGACATCGCCTCGGTGCGCCGTGCGATCCCCGGCCCGGGCGTGCTCAAGGTCATCATCGAGTCCGCGGCGCTGACGGACGACGAGATCGTGGCGGCCTGCCGGGCCGCCGTCGCCGCCGGCGCCGACTTCGTGAAGACGTCCACGGGCTTCCACCCGGCTGGCGGTGCGACGGTCGCCGCCGTCCGCCTCATGAGGAGCACCGTCGGCGACGCCGCCGAGGTG
>CAKTZW010000530.1 GCA_934636065.1 uncultured Labedella sp. | reverse complement strand
GTCTCCCGGGGCTCGACGAGTTCGGTCGACGTGCTCGCGAACGACGGGGCGACCAATCCCTTCCCCGACACGCCGCTCCGGGTCGTCGCGGTGCGCGGCGTGGGCGGGTCCGACCTGCCGGCCGGGCTCTCCGTCTCGCCCTCCGCCGATCGGCGCGTCCTCACGATCGACGTCGCCGACGACGCGGCGATCGCGGACGCCGTGGTCCAATATCAGGTCGCGGACGCGACGGAGGACCCGGGGCGCTTCGTGTGGGGGACCGTGCGGGTGTCCGTCCGCGACAGGCCGGAGCCCGTGACCGCGCTCTCCCTGCGGTCCGTCGGCGACCGCCGACTCACTCTCGGGTGGACGCCTGGCGTCTTCAACAACGCCCCCATCGAGTCGTTCACGGTGACCCTCTCGAGCGCGTCGACCGGCGATGTCGTCTCCTCCACGACGTGCTCGTCCTCGACGTGCGCCGTCGAGACGCCGGGGAACGGCCGGGAGAACGCCGTCCGCGTCGCCGTGACCGCGACGAACGCCGTCGGCACGAGCGACCCGACCTCGCTCGGCCTCGTCGTCTGGTCCGACCTCATCCCGCCGGCGCCCGCGACCCTCGCGTCGACCCCGCTCGACTCCGGGCTGCGCGTCTCGTGGACGAAGCCGTCGGACCCCTCGGGGGCGAGCCCCATCGTCGCGTACGACGTGACGGTCGGGTCGGTGACGCAGACCGTCACGGTGGACCGGAGCGATCCGGCGGGCACACGCTACGTGCAGAGCATCCGCGCGTCGTCCATCCCGAACGGCACGCCGGTCTCCTTCTCCGTGCAGTCGAGGAACGACTTCGCCGGGGCCGCACCCCAGTGGAACAGCGCGAGCGGCTCCAACACGCCGGCGGGCGCCCCTCTCACGGCGAGCTCGCCGACCGCGGACGCCGACCGGTCCTCGGGGACGCGCGTGACGGTGTCCTGGCCCGGTGTGTTCTCGGGCAACGGCGCGGCCATCCAGCGCTACTACGTCGCCCTGTCCGCCGACGGCTCGCTGCCGTCCTGCAGCGTGGCGGGCGTCGGGGACGGAGAGCCCCGCCTCGAGGTCTCGGACCCCGACGGCGAGTTCGTGGCCGTCGGAACGGCGACCAGTCATACCTTCACGGGGCTCACCCCGAACACCGACTACCGCGCCGTGGTCTACGCGTACAACGGGCAGGGCTGCACGGGCAGCGCCGAGGTGAGCGCGACGCCGCGCCAGCGGCCCGGGCTCCCGAGCGGCGCGACGCTCAGCTCGCGACTCGTGCAGATCGGTGATGGCAGCGGTCTGTACTCCTACACGCTCGACGACGTCGACTACGCGTCGGGAGGGGGCACCCCGAGCTACCGCTACCAGCTCACGGTCGGTGGCATCACGCGGACCGGCGAGGCGGCGATCGGGGAGCTGCTCATCCCCACGAACGGGCAGTGGGGGCAGCGCCCGACCCTGCGCCTGCAGGTCTGCGAATCGTACGGATCCGACGAGCTCTGCAGCGACTGGTTCGCGTACGGCCAGACCGGCACGGTGTTGAACCTCAACCTCATCGGGCTTACTTCCGACGGGAACGAGGTCTTCTGGGACGGCGCCTACCTGATCGACGGGGTCGAGAGCCCCGTCCTCACCTACTCGTGCGACAACGGCACGACCTGGGCGACGGTCCCGGCGGGCCCCGGTCGCTGCACGAACACCGTGCCGTGGCACGGGATAATCGTCCGAGCGGAGATCGCCGGCGAAAGCCATCTGAACCAGCTGCTGTGACCGACGTGCATCGCCGCCCCGAGGCGCCGACGCCCGCCGGACGCCCGACGTGAAAGAGGACACCCCATGACGATGACTCCGGAGCAGGCCACCTGGTTCGCGGGCGTGTGCGATCGCATGATCGCGAACGTCGACCAGGTCCTCCTCGGGAAGAGTCACGTCATCCGACTCGCGTTCGTCGCCCTCTTCAGCGGCGGACACCTCCTCCTCGAGGACGTCCCGGGCACGGGCAAGACCTCGCTCGCGCGCGCCATGGCGCAGAGCATCGACGGCACCGCGAGCCGCGTCCAGTTCACCCCCGATCTCCTCCCCGGCGACATCACGGGCGTGAGCATCTACGACCAGAAGACCCAGGAGTTCGAGTTCCACAGCGGACCGGTCTTCGCGAACGTGGTGCTCGCCGACGAGATCAACCGGGCGAGCCCGAAGACGCAGTCGGCGCTCCTCGAGGTCATGGAGGAGGGTCAGGTGACGGT
>CAKTZW010000529.1 GCA_934636065.1 uncultured Labedella sp. | reverse complement strand
GCGGTCCAGAATACAGCCGCGCGCGCCCTCGACAGCCTGCGCGCGGAGCTGCGGTACCGCGAGAGGTGGCTGCGGCAGGCGGGAGTCCGCGACATCCGCGACGCGCGACCGGGGGCGCTGGCGCGACTCGTCATCGTCGTCGACGAGTTCGCCGCCATGATCGACGCCTTCCCCGACCTGCACGGTGTCTTCGTCGACCTCGCGGCGAGGGGGCGCTCGCTCGGAGTCCACCTGGTGCTGTGCACGCAACGACCGGCAGCCGCCGTCCGAGACGGGGTGCTCGCGAACTGCGACCTCCGCATCAGTCTCCGGGTGAACAACGCGGGGGACAGCCTCGCCGTCGTCGGCACCCCGGAGGCCGCGGCGCTGCCGTCTGATCGGCCCGGTCGCGTCGTCGCGTCGATCGGCGGTCGGCCGACTGTGACGGCCCAGATCGCGACGACGACACCCGCGCACATCCGTGCCTGCGGAGGCGCGCCTCTCGCCCCCCTCCGGCGGCCGTGGCTCGACCCGCTTCCCGCTGTGATCCCGCTCGAGGGTCTCGACCCCTCGGGCGGCGTCGACGGCACGTCCGGGGACGGCTTCATCCTGGGTCGATTCGATCTCCCGTCGGAGCAGTCGCAACCCGTCGCGCTCTACCGGCCGGCGGATGACGGTCACCTTCTCGCGCTCGGGACGGCCGGTCGCGGGACCTCGACCCTGCTCGCCACGATCACCGCGCAGACGGTCACGGGCTGGACCGTCGAACGGGTGCCGGCCGACCCGGAGCCCGCGTGGGACGTCCTGCGGTCTCTCGCGGACCGGGTGCGGTCGGGCGAGAGGCGGTCGCATGACACGCTCGTCATCCTCGATGACCTCGATCTCCTGCTGAGCCGCTGGGGCGACGAGTATGCGCGGGCCGCGCGCGACGATCTCTCGGAGATCCTCAGGGCCGGCGCCGGCCGTCGTGTGTTCATGGTCCTCACCGCGCATCGCGCCACCGGTGACGTCCTCGCTCTCTCGGGTCTCGTCGGGTCGACCCTGCGGCTCGGCTCGGCGAACAAGCAGGAACACGTCCTCTCCGGCGGCGACGGCCCGGCCTATCGAGCCGACCGACGACCGGGGAGCGGTGTGTGGCGTGGGCGCGAGATCCAGCTCGCCCGACCGGCGACCGTCGCGCGCGACGAGGTCGTCGACCCTCAGACGGCGGGCGTACCGCTCCGGCCCGGACTGCTGATGGTCGTGACGCGGCGGCCGACACTCCGCGCGCGGTGGGCGCGACAGCACGGTGTCACCGACGTGATCGTCCTCGGAGCCCCCGGGCAGGGGACCCTCCGTATCGACGACTTGAGCGTCGAAGGGAACTGCAGCGTGGTCATCGGTGAGTCCGACGCATGGCAGCAGCAATGGGCGTTGCTGTCGGCCCTGCGCGGGAGCGCGACGGTCGTGGTGGAGGACGTGAGCCTCGCGGAGTTCCGCGCGCTCACCCGGCGGACGGAACTGCCGCCCTGGATCCCGGCCGGCGGTTCTCGTGCGTGGCTCATCCGCGCCGACGGGTGTGTGTCGCGCGTCTCCTTCGACGCCGAACCGGTCGCCGACCGACCGACCGGCGCTCCGACCGCGCGGAGGTCGCGACGCTCGGTCGGAGTGGCCCGGACGCCGGACGGGGCCCGATGAGAACCGGTCAGCCGCCGACGACGGACCGGATGCGCCCGACGGGAGCGCCGCCGCCGAGAACGTCGAGGTGCAGGTCCGGGAGGACGGCGTCCACGGCGGAGCGCTCGAGCGCTCCGGCCGAGACGAGCAGTTCCAGCGCGACGACGGTCGCGGCGCGCGAACTGCCGTCGAGGGTCTTCGAGGTGACAGTCGTCCCGTCCGGCGCCGTCATGACCATCACGCCCTCGGCACCGCCCTTCGCGAAGACGCCGAGACCCTCGATCACGACGGTGTTGTCGCGCCCCGGTCCGTCGATCGCCCAGGGGTGGCGGCGCACCGCGTCGACGAGCGTGGCGGCGTTGCGGTACAGGGCGAACGGCGACGACAGCGACGAGGTCGCGATCTTCTGGACGCCGCGCGCCAGGGCGGTGAGGCCGATCGCGAGCACGGGCGCGCCGCACCCGTCCACCGCCGTCGCGGCCGGTCGCTCGCCCGTCAGCCTCTCGACCGTGTCGCGCACGGCCGCCTGGAGAGAGTGGGCCGAGTCGAGATACGACTCGACGGGCCAGCCGTTGGCCACGCACGCGAGCAGCATCGCCGCATGCTTGCCCGAGCAGTTCATGAA
>CAKTZW010000528.1 GCA_934636065.1 uncultured Labedella sp. | reverse complement strand
TGCTCTGGCACGGCTTCTGCTCCGTGCACCGGCGCTTCACCGTCGACCAGATCGACCGGGCCCGAGCGGCGCACCCCGGCGTGCGCGTGATCGTGCACCCCGAATGCCCGATGCCGGTCGTCGACGCGGCGGACGAGAGCGGCTCGACCGACTACATCACGAAGGCGATCGCCGCAGCCCCGGCGGGGTCGACCTTCGCGGTCGGCACGGAGATCAATCTCGTGCAGCGGCTCGCCGCCCAGTACCCGCAGCACACGATCTTCTGCCTCGACGACGTCGTGTGCCCGTGCTCCACGATGTACCGCATCCACCCGGGGTACCTCGCGTGGGTCCTCGACGAGCTCGTCGCGGGTCGCGTCGTGAACCGCATCACCGTCGGCGACGACGTGGCCGTGCCCGCCCGCGTGGCCCTCGAGCGCATGCTCGCGGCGCGCCCTCCCGTTCCGGCGGCCTGACATGGCGGTGCGTGCACGACGACGATCCGTGATCGTTGTCGGCTCCGGGATCGCCGGCCTCACGACCGCCCTCCGGGCGTCGACCACGCACGAGGTCCTCCTCGTGTCGGGAGGGGCGCTCGAGGAATCGAACACGCTCTACGCCCAAGGAGGAATCGCCGGCGCACTCGGGCCGCGCGACAGCGTCGAGGCCCACGTGTCCGACACCCTCGGCGCCGGCGCCGGCCTGTGCGATGAACGAGCGGTCCGGGTGCTGTGTGCTGAGGCGCCGGCACGGTTGCGCGAGCTCGTGGCGCTGGGCGTCCCGTTCGACCGGCTCGCCGACGGCCGGCTCGCCCTCGGCCTCGAGGCGGCGCACTCGGTGCCGCGGATCCTGCACGCCGGAGGCGACGCCACGGGCGCTGCCATCGAACGCACCCTCGTCTCGATCGTCCGCGACCGCGTCGCCCACGTGATGGAGGGCACGACCGTCACCGACCTCATCGTCGACGGCGGCGTCGTCACAGGGGTGCGGACGACCGGACCCGACGGGGCCGGCGCCGTGACTGCGGACTCCGTCGTCCTCGCGACCGGTGGGTTCGCCGCCCTGTACGCGCACTCCTCGAATCCCCCGGCGGCCGTGGGGACCGGGATCGCCGTCGCGGCTCGAGCCGGAGCCGCCGTCGCCGACCTCGAGTTCGTGCAGTTCCATCCGACCGTGCTCGCCGGCGGCCTGACCGGGTCCCCGTCGTTCCTCATCTCGGAGGCGGTGCGCGGGGAGGGAGCCGTGCTGCGGGACGAGAACGGCGAGCGCTTCCTCGTCGGGGTGCACCCGGATGCCGAGCTGGCCCCGCGCGACGTCGTCGCTCGCGCGATCGCAGTGACCATGGCGCGGCAGGGCGGTCGGCCCGTCCTCCTCGACGCCACGGGCATCGACGCCGCCCGGCTGGACGCCCGCTTCCCCGGCATCGCCGAGCGGCTGCGGAGGACCGGCATCGACTGGTCGCGCGACCCCGTCCCCGTCACACCCGCGGCCCACTACACGATGGGCGGGATCGCCACGGATCTCGATGGCCGGACCACGGTGCCCGGCCTCTACGCGGTCGGCGAGGTCGCACGTACGGGGGTACACGGGGCGAACCGCCTCGCGTCGAACTCGCTCGTCGAGGGCGCCGTCTTCGGCGCACGCGTCTCCGCCGCGCTGTCGGCGGATGCGGGACGCGACATCGCTCTCGCGCTGCCCGCCGGTCCGCCGGTATCGGTCGCCGCACCTGCGGAGGCGGGGTCCGCGCTGGAGTCTGTCCCGGCGCCGGAGCTGGGCGCGCTCCTCTGGGACGCGGTCGGGCTCGTGCGCTCAGAGAGCGGGCTCACCCGGGCCCTCGACGGCATCCGCGACCTCGCGAGATCGGGTGGTCAAGGCCGGGACGCGCTCCTCGTCGCGACGCTGCTGACGAGCGCGGCACTCGAGCGTCGTGAATCCCGTGGCGCCCATGCGCGCGCGGACCACCCCCAGACGGATCCGGCGAGCGCACGACCGCTGTTCCTCACCGTCGCGGCCTCCGGTCGCGATGTCTCGGACGGCTCGTCGCCGGCAAGCCGTCACCAACCGGAGGCCATCGCATGCTGACCCGATTCGACGTCGAGGACGCGGTCCGTGCCGCGCTCGTCGAGGATGCGCCGTGGGGGGACGTCACGTCCGAGGCCCTGTTCCCGGCGGGCGTCCACGCCGAGGCGGCGCTCGTCGCCCGCGAGAACGGCGTCTTCAGCGGGGGCGAGGTGTTCGCGGCCGCCTTTCACGTGCTCGACCCGCTCGTCACGGTCTCCGAC
>CAKTZW010000527.1 GCA_934636065.1 uncultured Labedella sp. | reverse complement strand
GAGCAAGGTCAGACAGAGGACCATGGGGCTGCTCGTCCCGTCCTCGGGTAGACCGCTAGAGGGTTGTGGTGACGCAACCCCGAGAGAGATGGCCGTCAGCGGCATTCGTGCCGCGACAGAACCCGGCGTATCAGCCGGCCCGTTCACGCCCCTCGACGACCTCGGCCCCGATCCGCGCGGATCGGGGCCGAGGTGTCTGCTCGATGGCCTGCGCTCAGGCTCCGGACGTCGAGCGGTCCGGCACGGCGTGGCCACGGTCGGCCATCGCGGCGGCCCCGAGGATGCCCGCCTTGTTCCGGTGCGTCGCCGGGATGATCGGCGTGTCGAGGTCGATGAGCGGCAGGAACTGCTCGTGGTGCTTCGAGACGCCGCCTCCCACGATGAACAGGTCGGGCGCCATGAGCCGCTCGAGTCGCCGGTAGAACGTCGTGAGGAGTGCGGCCCACTCCTCCCAGCCGAGACCGTCGCGCTCCTTCGCGCCGTACGACGCGACGGTCTCGATGTCGCGGCCGTCGATCTCGATGTGTCCGAGTTCGGCGTTCGGGACGAGGACGCCGTCGAGGAGCAGTGCCGTGCCGATGCCCGTGCCGAGAGTCGTCACGAGGGTCACGCCCTCGACGTCCTTCGCCGCTCCGAAGCGCGCCTCCGCGAACCCGGCGGCGTCGGCGTCGTTGACGAACGTGATGTCGCGGCCGAGCGCCTTCTCGAACTTCTTCTCCGCCTTGAGGCCGATCCACTCGTCCGAGACGTTCGCCGCGCTGAGGGTGCGCCCGCGCTTGACGATGGCGGGGAACGCGACGCCGAGGGCGACGGAGTCGTCGTCGGCGGAGGGGAGCTGGGAGACGATGTCGGCCACCACGGAGACGACGTCGTCCGGGCGCCCACCCTCCGGAGTCGAGACCTTGATGCGGTCGCTCAGGAACACCCCCTTCTCGAGGTCGACGGTGGCTCCCTTGATTCCCGTGCCGCCGATGTCGATGCCGATCGCGACCGAGGATGTGTGCTTCGTCATGGTCATCAGCGTAGCGAGGATCGGCCTCCGCTCCGCGCCCCGGCCGCCGCCCGTCGAGTCCTGGGTCCGCGGGCAATAGGATCATCGCAACGCGAGCGAGGAGCGACGATGTCATCGGGCGACGACACGAAGTACTGGTACAACCTGCGGACGGGCGAGGTCGAGTTCGGCTTCCTGTCTCCCTCGGTGGATCGCGCCGGGCCGTTCGACTCCGAGCAGGAGGCGGCCGCCGCCCCCGAGAAGCTCCGGGCGAACAGCCGTCGCTGGGCCGAGGAGGAGGCCGCGGAGGACGCATGACGCGCGACCCGTCCGCACCGTCCTCGCAGCGGCCAGACTGTAGCCTGGAGTTCTCCCCGGCCGAGTGAAAGAGGAGTGGATGGACAAGCAGCGTGACTTCGTGCTTCGGACGATCGAGGAGCGCGGTGTCAAGTTCGTCAGGCTGTGGTTCACCGACGTGGTGGGCACGCTGAAGTCCGTCGCGATTGCACCGGCGGAGGTCGAGGGTGCGTTCGCCGAGGGGCTCGGCTTCGACGGCTCCGCCATCGAGGGCCTCTCGCGCTCGTTCGAGTCGGACCTGCTCGCCATCCCGGACCCCTCGACGTTCCAGATCCTGCCGTGGCGGGGCGAGATCGATCCTACTGCCCGCATGTTCTGCGACATCACGACGCCCGACGGTCAGCCCGCCGTGGCCGATCCCCGCAACGTGCTCAAGCGGACGCTCGCGAAGGCGGCCGAGGCGGGCTTCACGTTCTACACGCACCCGGAGATCGAGTTCTATCTCCTCAAGTCGGCGCAGTACGGACCGGAGGGTCCCGTCCCTGTGGATCACGCCGGCTACTTCGACAACGTCCCCGGCGGCACCGCGCACGACTTCCGCCGCCGTTCCGTCCGCATGCTCGAGGACCTCGGCATCTCGGTGGAGTTCAGCCACCACGAGGCGGGACCCGGCCAGAACGAGATCGACCTGCGCTACGCGGATGCGCTCACGACGGCCGACAACATCATGACATTCCGCACCGTCATCAAAGAGGTCGCGATCGAGCAGGGCGTGCACGCGACCTTCATGCCGAAGCCGCTCGTGCAGCAGCCGGGAAGCGGCATGCACACGCACATGTCTCTCTTCGAGGGCGACTCGAACGCGTTCTACGAAGCCGGCGCGCAGTACCAGCTGTCGAAGATCGGGCGTCAGTTCATCGCGGGACTCCTGACGCACGCGCCCGAGATCACGGCCGTCACCGGAGATGTGACCTACACCGCCAC
>CAKTZW010000526.1 GCA_934636065.1 uncultured Labedella sp. | reverse complement strand
GGGTAGGCCTTGGCCGTTCCGAACGAGCCGTTGAAGTGCGAGTAGACGGTCCTCGAGATCGCGGCGATGCCCGGCTTCGTCGCGCCCTGGTCGCCCAGCACCGTGACGACGTACGTTCCCTTGGGCGCGTAGACGATGGCCGTGTCGTTCTGCACCATGCCGGAGGACCGCCACAACTCGCCGGGCTTCGAGGCCTGCGTCACGCCGTTCGGGATCCCGGAGGCGAGCCGTGAGCGCCAGATCTGCGACTTCATGAGCCCCACGAGGTGGTTCGTGCTCGCCGCGCTCAGGAGCTTCCCCTCGTGCAGTCGGGTGAGGAGGAGGGCCAGATCCCTCGTCGTGCTCGTCTTCGACGAGTAGTACCGGCTGCCGACGTTGCCCGTGTAGTGCGTGCCGGTGTAGCCCTCCCGGTTGAACATGTTGTTCATGTTCGTGGCACCGAGCAGACGGATGAGGTCGACGTGGCACGGGTTGTCCGAGACGTGGATCATCACACGCATGCAGTCGCCCACCGTCACGCCCGAGGACGTCTTCGTCGAGAACGACAGGGTCTTCTGGTCGATCCGCTTGAGGGCGGCGTAGGCGGCGAACAGCTTGATCGTGCTCGCGGGTTCCTTCGCGCGCGTCCCGACGTCGACCGATGCCTTGAGCCCGCTCAGCTGCCGGACGGACACGGTGTACCAGCCCGGGATGTTCGAGAGCGTGCCCGAGATCTTCTGGGCGAGCGCCTTCTCGCTCTCCGACCGCTGCCGCGCCTTCAGGGTGCCGCAGTCGACGAGCTTCGCGACGTCGGCGTTCAACTGGCTCGTGCCGCCGATGAGGGTGATGCCGGTGACCTTGAGCCGCTCGATCATGTCCCGCTTGGCGTCGTCCGGGACGCACGTCGACGGCGACGGGTAGAGCGGCACGGCGAGCGTGGCCGAGGCCGCCGACGCGGCGAGGCCCTCGATGGGGGCCGCGCCGTTCGCCAGGACGGCGCGCTTCGCGCTCTTGAACGCGGTGTTCGCGACGACCGCGGTCCGGTAGGCGTCCGCTCCGGCGATGCGCTTGACCGTGAACCCGTTGGCCGCGATCGAGGAGGCGATGCCCGCGGACACCGAGCTCGTCGGCCCCGCGAGCAGGACCGTCGTGGTCTTCAGGCGCTTGAGGAGCGTGAGGGTCACGCCGTCGACGCCCTTCGCCGTCCCGTTCATGAGGATGATGGGCCGCTTCGTGAGCCCGGCGGCCGAGGCCACGGCGTAGCCGTCCTCGTAGCGCTGCCCCGTCGCGATGTAGACGGCCGACGCGGTCGGGAACGCCTTCGTCGCGATGAGTCGCGAGGTGTGGTACCGATCGGCGCCCGCGATGCGCTCGATCGCGGGGGCGAACGACGCGAGCGTCGTGTAGGCGGTCGCGGAGACCGACGCCTCCCCGCCGATCACGACGATGCGCTGGGGGGTCAGGCGGCGCAATTCAGCCTGCACGACGCTCGGCACCGAGTTCTGCGGGATGAACAGGAGGGGGGCTCCCTCGGCCACAGCGGCGGGAACGGCCGACGGCGCGTCGTTGTAGACGTGGCCCGGGGCGATGTACACGACGTCGGAGCCCGACGGGTGCGACTGCTTCGACTGGGCGACGGAGGCGGCGTACCGGTCGGTCGACGTGACCCGCGACACCGTCGGCGCGGCGGCACTGGCGCTCGGGGACACCGATCCGACGTCCGTCAGGCTCGGTTCGACGACGAGCGCGACGGCCACCAGGAGGGCCGTGAACAGGACGGAGCGGGTTCGCGCCGCTCGGCGATCGGTGGTGCTTCTCTGCACGGGGCATCCCCTCGATGGCGGTGGCGGTCGGTCCAGGATAACCGTGCGCACGGCCCTGGACGAGTCAGGCCGGCAGTCGCGACCGCCAGCTCTGACTCTCGGACGCCTTCACGGCGCAGATCACGAGGAGGAGCCACCCGGCCTCGATGAGCGGGAAGCTCTCCGCGAGGCCGGTCGTGAGGAGCGCGACGAGGATGAGGGCCGGCCAGGCATAGGTGACGGTGCGGCGGTTCGACGCGAGCAGCCAGGAACGGATCACCGCGAAGGCGCAGAGGGCGAGGAAGAGCGCGAGTCCCACGACGCCGACCTGGAGGGCCACGTCGAGATAGGCGTTGAGAGCCGACGAGTGCTCCCGACCGACCGACCACTCGATCCCGGCGAACGGCGGGATCGAGTCCCGCCAGATGCCGGTCCAGCCCCAGCCCTCGATCGGATGGACGTCGACGGCGCGCAGCGCCCCGACCCAGAGCGAGT
>CAKTZW010000525.1 GCA_934636065.1 uncultured Labedella sp. | reverse complement strand
GTCTCCTGCACCGAGCGCCACCCGGGCGTCCCGACGACGAAGGCGGCGATCAGACCGGCGAAGACGATCGTCGACGCGAGCGACAGCAGGACGGAGCGACGGGAGGCCCGCGCGCGATACGCGCGTCGCTCCCGCTCGAGCGCGCTCGGCGTGTGCGCGAGCGCGGAGTCGTTCCGTCCCGTCACGGACGAGGGGCGCCGCGACGCATCACTGGAGAACGGGAGCGGTGTCGTCGCCGCCGAGCCACTCGGCGGCGAGGTCGTCGAGCGTGCCGTCCTCGCGGAGGGCGTCGACGGCGTCCGTGACGTCCGCGGTGAGCGGGCTGTCCTTCGGGAGCACGATGCCGAACGCGTCGCCCTCGCCGGCCGTCTGCGGCAGCTGCCCGATGATGACGCCGTCGTCGAGCTCGGCGCCGGTCATGTAGAACGCCGTCGGGAGGTCGACGACGAGCGCGTCGATCTGGCCCGACTCGAGCGCGGCCTTCGCGTCCTCGTTCATGTTGAAGGCGCTGACGCCGCCGCTCGGCGCGATGATCTCCTCGGCGGCCGTGAAGCTCGTCGTCCCGGTCTGCGCCCCGACGATCACGTCGGCGAGGTCGGCGATGCTCGACGCATCCGCGGCGGCTGAGGAACCGGTGGTGATGACGGTCTGGGTGGTCTCGTAGTAGGGGGAGGAGAAGTCGACGGCCTCCTCGCGCTCCGGTGTGATGGAGAACTGCTGCAGGTTGAGGTCGAAGTCCTTCGGCCCCGGAGCGATCGACGCCTCGAAGGAGCTGCGCACCCACACGACGTCGTCGGCGTCGAAGCCGAGCTCCTCCGCGACCGCGTACGCCACGGCGGACTCGAAGCCCTCGCCCGACTCGGGCGCGTCGTCGATGACCCACGGGTAGTAGGCGGGCTCGCTCGTCGCGACGGTGAGCTTGCCCTCGGTGAGGTAGCCGCCGGCGTCCTCGGAGGACTCGCCGCCGGGCGACGCGCCTCCACCGCTCGCGCAGCCCGAGAGCAGGGCGAGACCGACGGTCGCGGCGAGGAGGGGGATGGCGGTCCGGCGGGCGCGGGTCATGGCGGTCTCCAGCGGGGTCGGGGAGTCGGGGACCTCCACCCTCTCACCTCCCGGGCGCCGACACGCGCTTCCGGGTCGAAGTGTGACGACGACGGTCGTCCACACGCTCGGCGGCGCGACGGCTCCGCCGCCTAGGATGGGGGCGTGAGGGCTCGAGCGCTGCTGTGGATCGCCTTCCTGGTGATCCATGGGGGACTGGCGTGGCTGTGCCTCGCGGCCCCCGGGCTCCCGCTCGGCGACGTCACCCTCGTGTACCGGCCGTGGTCCGTGCAGCTCGCGTCCGGCTCTCCCGTCGTGGGCATCGACCTCGACTGGGTGTACCCGCTGCTGGCACACGTGCCGATGCAGCTCGCCCTCGTCGCGGGTGAGTCCGTGTACGCCGAGGCCTGGCTCGTCCTCATGATCGTGCTCGACGCCGTCGCGCTCGCGATCCTCGTCGGCGACGGGTCGAGCCGGCGGCGCCTCGCGGCCGCGTGGTGGTGGCTCCTCTACATCGCACTGCTCGGTCCCATCGCCCTTGGGCGGATCGACTCCGTGACGGTGCCGCTCGCCGTCGTCGCCGTGCTCATCGTCATGCGACGGCCGGCGGTCGCGTCGGTGCTGCTCGCGATCGCGACGTGGATGAAGGTCTGGCCGGCGGCGATCCTCCTCGCCGCTGTCGTCGTGCTGCGGCAGCGCTGGCGGATCGCGGGGGCCGCCGCGGTCTTCTCCCTCGCCGTCGTGTTCGTCGCCTTCGCGCTCGGCGGGGCCGGGCACGTGTTCAGCTTCCTCGGCGAGCAGTCCGGCCGAGGCCTGCAGCTCGAGGCGCCCGTGAGCCTCATCTACGTCTGGCAGACCGCGATGGGCGTGGACGGCGCCGCCATCTACTACGACCAGGCGATCCTGACCTACCAGGTGGCCGGTGGCGGGATCGATGTCGTCATCGCCCTCATGACGCCGCTGCTCATCATGACGGTCGTCGCCGTCGCGCTCGTCGGCGTGCAGGCGGTGCGGAACGGCGCCACGACGGCGCGCGTGCTGCCCGCGCTGTCGCTCGCCCTCGTCCTCGTGCTCATCGCCGTCAACAAGGTGGGCTCGCCGCAGTACCTGACGTGGCTGATCGCCCCCGTCGTACTGGGGATCGCCTGGCGCGGCCGGCGATTCCTCGTCCCGGCCGTCCTCGCGGCGGGGCTCGCCGCGCTCACCCATCTCGTCTACCCCTACCTCTACTGGCTGC
>CAKTZW010000524.1 GCA_934636065.1 uncultured Labedella sp. | reverse complement strand
CTGCATTCCGACGGCTGCCGGGTGGACAACCGGATCCGGCGTGGCGACAGGACGTACGTCTATCCGCGCTCTCACTTCTCGAACGAGTCGGCCGACATCATGGGGCTCTGCCAGGAGTCGCTCGATGCGCTCGGCATCGCCTGGCGGATGTGCCGGCGGAATCTGCTGTCGGTCGCGCGCCGGGAGGCCGACGCATGATCGGCGTCTGCATTCCCGCGCACGACGAGGCCGAAGGCATCGCCGACAAGAACCGCCGCATCGCGGCCGCCGAAGCGATCCGAGCGGAGGGCGAGGCAGAAGCGGAAGCCATCCGCGCCACCGGATCGGCGCAGGCCGAGTCCACTCGGGCGCAGGCCGAGGCTCTGCAGGAGCGGGCGCTCGATCTGCTCCGTCAGCAGGTCGTCGAGCGCCTCCCCGACATCGTTCGCGCCGCCGCCGAACCACTCAGCGGCATCGGGGCGATGACGGTGATCTCGACCGACGGCAACCCGACCGGTCAGCTGGGTCAGAGCGTCGCGGGCCAGCTCGCGACCTCGACCCAGATCATCAAAGATCTCGTCGGCATCGACATCGCCGACCTGATCAACGGTCGCGCCAGCGGCGCAGCAGCCGGAGGCGCCTTCGCCGCGGCCATGAGCCGGAACGGCCAGGAACCGAAGTCCGACTCCTGACGAACCCCGCGGGGATCTCCAGCCGACCTCCAGGCTCCTCCCGGCCGACCGGGGCCAGAGTGTGAGGAATCAACAAAGGAGATTCCCTGTGGCCGACCTCACCGCTGTCGCTTTCAACTGCACCCTCAAGCCGTCCCCCGCCGAGTCCAGCACGGACGTGCTGCTGGACCAGCTGATCGCGGAGTTCGACGGTCTTGGGGTGACGACCACCACGTTCCGTCTCGTCGACCACGACATCAAGCCGGGTGTCGAGGCGGATATGGGAGACGGCGACGAATGGCCGGCCATCCGCGAATCCGTGCTCGCGGCCGACATCCTCATCTTCGGCACCCCGACGTGGATGGGACACATGACGAGCGTCGCTCAGCGCGCCCTCGAACGCCTCGACGCGGAGCTGTCCGAGAAGGACGACGCGGGCCGGCCCATTCTGTTCGACAAGGTCGCGGTCGTCGCCAACATCGGTAACGAGGACGGCGCGCACCAGATCAGCGCAGAGGCCTTCCAGGCGCTCAATGATGTCGGCTACACGATCCCCGCGCAGGGCGTGACCTACTGGCATGGTGAAGCAATGGGATCCACCGACTACAAGGATCTCGACGAGATCCCCGAAATCATCGCCACGACCAACAAGACGGTCGCAGCGAACGCCGTGCACCTCGCTGCGGCGCTGAAGATCAGTTCCTACCCCGCGGCCTGACCGTCGGCGCCGCAACGGCGTCGGCATTCCGCGTTCATCGTCAACGCTGCAGGATGACGAGCACGGCGAGGACCCGTCGATGCTCGGTGCCCGAGTCTTCAAGCCCGAGCTTGGCGAAGATGCTCGTCACGTTCTTCTCCACGGCTCCCGTGCCGATCACGAGTGCGGAAGCGATCGCTTGGTTGGTCCGTCCCTCGGCCATCAGCGCCAACACCTCATGCTCACGCGGGGTGAGGCGAGCGAGTGGATCGGGGCGCCGCCCGAGCAGCTCGCTGACCACGACGGGGTCGAGGGCGGTGCCACCGGCGGCGACGCGCTCGATCGCGTCCTTCAGCTCGTCGAGTGACGCCACCCGATCTTTCAGTAGGTAGCCGACACCGCCGTGTCCCGCCTGCAGCAGCTCACGGGCGTAGGTTCCTTCGACGTATTGGCTGAGCAGCAGAATTCCGAGCCTCGGGAAGCGACGCCGCAGACGGAGAGCGGCCTGAACTCCTTCGTCGCGAAAGCTGGGCGGCATTCGAACGTCGAGGATCGCGACGTCGGGACGCTTCTCGACGATGACGTCGTCGATACCGACGGCATTCCCGAGAGCGGCGACCGTGTCGAACCCCGCTTCATCGAGCACGCGCACGAGCCCCTCGCGCAGCAGCACCGAGTCGTCAGCGATGAGGATGCGCAAGGGGCTCGTGTCCGCGTTCACAGTTTCACGCTAGCGGCGTGCCGCTTCACCCGGTGCCGCGGTCGACGAAGTCGGCGCGGCGGGAAGAGGCACAGTGACGCGCACGATCGTCGGGCCGCCGTCGGGACTGTCGATGGTCAGCGTTCCGCGCATCCCCGAGGCGCGATCCCGGATTCCCGCGAGGCCATGGCCGTGGACGATGACAGCGCCACCGCGTCCGTCATCGCTCACCGACAGC
>CAKTZW010000523.1 GCA_934636065.1 uncultured Labedella sp. | reverse complement strand
GGCTTGAGACCGTCGCGGGCATCGGGCAGCGCGCGCGCGTAGATGACGGAATACGCGTACTCGAGGAACGATCCCTGCATCTCCGTCGAGACGTCGACGTCTTCGATGCGCTCGGCGATCTCGTCGCCTCCGGAGCTCGCGGGGCGAGAGGAATCGGTGTTTCTGGGTGTCATTCGGAGTTTCCGTGCGGGAGCGGCTGTGCGTGCGGTCGGGGAGGAATGCGGGGCCGAGAGGGTGTGGGAGACTGGCCCGGATGCCGACCATGCTACCCATCGCGAAACCCGGCGCCGTGAGCCTTGCCGACGTTCTCCCCGATTCGGTCGCGGCCGTCGCGGGCCGCCGCGGTCGGCTCGGCCTCCCGGCGGCCCGCTCGGCCGTGGTGATCGTCGTCGACGGGCTCGGCTCCCGCGCTCTCGCGAACCGGGCGGGTCATGCGCGGACGCTGCTCGGCGCCCACGCGCGCTCGATCGACACCGTCGTGCCGAGCACCACCGCCGCCGCACTCACGACGATCCTGACCGGAGTGTGGCCGGGCCGGCACGGACTCGTGGGCTACCGGGCGCTCGATCGCCGGCGGGACCGCGTCGTGAACCAGTTGTCGGGTTGGGACGACGGCATGGTCCCCGAGACCTGGCAGCGCAGCACCACGGTGTTCGAGCGCATCGCGGGGGGAGTGGACGCCGTCGCGGTCGGCCCCGCGAAGTTCGCGGGGTCCGGCCTCACCCGGGCGATCCTCCGGGGCGCGCCGTACGTGGGCGTCGATGACGTCGCCGGGCGATTCGCCGTGGCCGCCGAGCGGTCCCGCACGGCTCGGACCCTCACGTACGTCTACGTCCCCGAGCTCGACAAGGCCGGACACAAGGAGGGCGTCGAGAGCACCGCATGGACGACGGCGCTCGAGCACCTCGACGCGGCGGTCGCCGTCCTCGAGAACGCCGTGGCGCGCGGGACCGGAGTTCTCATCACCGCCGACCACGGGATGCTCGACATCGCGCACGACGCCCACGTGCGCTTCTCCGACCACCTCGACCTGATGCCCCGCGTGCGGTTCGTGGCGGGGGAGCCGCGCTTCCTCCATCTCGGGCTCGACGATCCGGGAGCGGCCGACGAGGTGGCGCAGGCGTGGCACGACCGCTTCGACGATTCGGCGTGGGTGGCGACGGCCGAGGAGGGGATAGCGGCCGGCTGGTTCGGCACCGACGTCGACCCCGAGGTGAGGCAGCGGATGGGCGACGTGCTGGTCGCGCCCCGCAAGCGCATCGCGTTCTACGACGACCGTGTCGGCGACGACCCCGGGCGCGGCATGGTGGGACAGCACGGTTCGCTGACGCCCGAGGAGCGCTCGGTGCCGATCATCCGGCTCGGATCCTGGCGCGTCTGACCGCCGGGACGGTCAGACGCGCGGGGAACGATCAGTCGTCGTCGCTGCGGGCGCCGAACACGATCTCGTCCCACGACGGCATCGATGCGCGACCCTTTCGCGCCGGCGGTTCCTTCGTCAGCTTCTGCTCCGGCTCCGGGGCGTCGCCCGAGCCGTCCTCGAGCGGGATGTCGAAGAGCTGCGCCGGTGTCGCCGCCGGTGCCTCCGCGCCGCGATAGTCCGCCGGCTCGCGCTCTCCGCGCCGCTTGCGCAGGGCCTCGAGGAGGTCGGCCGTCTCGCTGAACGGGGGAGCGGACTCGCCGCGCTTGGCGCCGGGGACAGGACCGCGCTGCTCGGCGTTCGCGCGCCCGTACGGTGCCGGCTCGGCGTGCGGCGCGGAGTCGTGCCCGCCGGCCTCGCGGCCGTCCAGTCGGAACGCGCCGCTGTCGAAGCGGCTCTCCTGCGCCCCTCTGTCCTGGCCCTCGGTCGTGACCGCGCGGAGGCGCGGGATGAGCGCGCCCTTCAGCTCGCCCTGCTGGGAGAGCGTCACGGCCTCATTGTTCTGCGGCGCGAGGGAGCGCTTGCGGTGGTCGTAGCGCCAGCGGGCGACGCGGATCCCCGCCGCCTCCCGCGTCGGCGATGCGCGCCCTTCCGCGCCGATCAGCAGGGGGGCCGCGATGGCGCGACCGTCATCCAGCACGACGCGCGCGCTCGTCCCGTCGCGCACCACCTCGACCGCGCGGGCCGGCATCAGCATCGTCACGCCGGCCGCTTCCCCAGCCGTGGCGTGCAGCATTGCGCGCAAGGTGCGATTCTCGAACATGATGCCGAGCGGGCCGTCGGCCGCGTCGGGCACGAAGGACAGGCCGCCTGGCGCAATGCCCTCGCTGACCTCGATCGCGCGGATCGGGCAGCCGAGCCCTTCCA
>CAKTZW010000522.1 GCA_934636065.1 uncultured Labedella sp. | reverse complement strand
GAGCGTCGCAGTCCGAGCCCGGGCATCTTGATCCCGTAGGCGTCGACGACCCGGCCGTCCGTGTCGGAGAGCAGCGGCAGCGTGACCTCCTCCTTGATCGCGAAGGTCTCGTGACTCGCGAGGTCCTGGAGCCCGATAGCCCAGACCTCCGCACCGAGCGCGGAGAAGTCGGCAAGCTTCTCGCTGTACGAGCACAGCTGGGCCGTGCAGGTCGCGGACTCGTCCGCGGGGTAGAAGGCGAGGACCACCGGGCGTCCGCGCTGCTCCGAGAGCGTGTAGGTCCTCCGACGTGCGTACCCGTCCTTGACCTGGACGCCGGGGAGCGAGAAGTCGGGCGCGACCGCGCCTTCCTGGATCGTCATGGTCAGACGATGTCGATCTCGATGGAGACGGGGATGTTCCCTCGGGTCGCGTGCGTGTACGGGCACACGGCGTCGGCGGCCTCCACGACGGCCTTGGCCTGCTCCTCCGTGACCCCGCTCAGTTCCACGTGCAGGGTGACGGAGAGGCCGAAGCCGCCGTCCTCGCGCGGGCCGATGCCCACGTCGGCCGTGACGGCCGAGTCCTTCGTGGAGACGCCGTGCTGGCCGGCGACTCCCTTGAGAGCGGAGTGGAAGCAGGCCGAGAAACCCGCGGCGAAGAGCTGCTCCGGGTTGGTCGCGCCGCCGCGACCGCCCATCTCCGTCGGCGTCGCGAGATCCGCCTCGAGGATCCCGTCGCTCGATCGGACGTGCCCATTGCGTCCGTCTCCCGTGCTCGTCGCGGATGCGGTGTACACGGCCTGCGCCATGGAGATCTCCTCGTGTAGGGTTACTAGTACGTCTACATTCAGTAGATCACTCATCGCATCCGGATGCAAACGCCCGCGCCCGGTCATCGGGAGTCCGCTCGACGTGGCGGGCCGTGAGTGGCGCCGATCGGAGGGATCGCCCGTGGAGACCGTCTCGGAACGCCCGGAATCACCCGTGCGCCGCCGCCTGCTCGACGCCGCGTCCTCCCTGTTCTACACCCTCGGCGTCCGTTCGGTGAGCGCCGACCGGGTGATCGCGGAGTCCGGGGTGTCGAAGGTCACCTTCTACCGCCACTTCCCGAGCAAGGACGATCTCGTCCTCGCCTATCTGACGGAGGTGTCCGACCGCGAGAAGGTCCTCTTCCGCGCGGCGCGGCACCGACTGGACGACCAGGCGCTCTGGCGCTGGTACGTCGAGAGCATCGTCGAGGCGGGCTGCGCCCCCGGGTTCCGGGGGTGCCCCTTCATCAACGCGGCCGCCGAGTACGCGGACGTCGCGCATCCCGTCCGCGTCGCCGTCACGACCCACCGGCGCTGGATCCAGGACCGACTGGCCGAACTGGCCGAGGGTCTCGGCGCGGACGAGCCCCGTCGCGTGGCCGAGGAGATCCAGATGCTGCGGGACGGGGCACTCGTGCTCGCCTCGCTCGACGGCGGCACCGACCGGATCGCGCCGGTCCTCGACGACGCCGGGCGTCGCCTGCTCCGCGCCTGACGCGCGCTCGTGTCAGTGGGCGTCCGCGGCGCCGGTCGCGTCGGCCGTGTCCTCCTCGACGGCGCGCTCGCGGTCGCCGTCGTCCCCGGGTCGCGCATCGGGAACGACGGCGTTCGCGATGGCCGCGAGCACCGTGTCGGCGGTGACCTGAGAGCCGGCCGGGCTCGGGTGCAGCAGGTCGACGGTCAGGAGCGTCGACACGTCGGCCCGAGCGAGGTACGCGCCGTGAACGTCGATCCCGAGGACGAACGGCCGGTCGTCGAGCCAGGAGCGGACGCGGTCGAGCACGGCGTCGTGCGCCTGCGCCCAGTCGTCGAACCGCGGGTTCTCGAGGAGCGCGGCGTACCCCACGGAGCTCGGCCACGACTGCTCCGTGCGGGTCAGCACGTCGCTGAACTCCGCGTCGACCCGATCGGGCCGGCGCACGTTGTTGAGACCGTGGTTGAGGAAGAGGACGTCGGGCTGCTGGGGGACGAGCCGGTCGTAGTTCGCGAGCGAGTACGCCGCGGTCTTCCCGCTCGCCGAGCCGTTCCACACCACGATCGGCGCGCCGTCTGCGTCGGCGTTGACGATGACGGGGTCGGAGTACCGCGCGGACTGCACGCTCCACGGGTGCTCCACGAGGGGGCGGTCGAGCTCCTCGGAGAGGTCGCGGTGCCGGGTGCGCGCGTCGTCGGGGACCTGGGTGAGGTCCTCGCGATCGGTCGGGGCCTCGACGACCGGCTCGTCCAGCGCGGCGGGATCCACCGTGCCGGCGACGCCCCGGTCCTGGATGCGCGTCTCGTCCATCAGGCGACC
>CAKTZW010000521.1 GCA_934636065.1 uncultured Labedella sp. | reverse complement strand
CCGGTGTCCCCAGCGGAAGGAATAACCCGGTGGAGAACTGTTTTGTGGACGACGGGTCGCCTCCCGGGGCTGGTGCCCTTCGACAAGCTCAGGGACCGGTATGGACGCGTCCGCGGGCTGGCTTCAGGGCCCGGGGGTGGTGCCCTTCGACAAGCTCAGGGACCGGTATGGACGCGTCCGCGGGCCGGCTCCAGGACCCCAGGCGGGCGCCCTTCGACGGGCTCACGGACTGGAGTCGGCGGTGGTGCCGAGTGAGTGGCCCCGGTGAGGCGGCCTGTGAGCGGGCTCGGGATCGGCGCGGCCGAGCGGTCGGGTCCCCGCGGGACCTTCGCCCCTGGGGTGTCATCCAGGGGCGGCCTAACCTCCGAGTATGGGCACCGACATCACCCGCCACGGCCAATCCAGCGACCTCCGCACATCCCGCCGCCACGTCGGCAACCCCGGCACGTCCCACCAGTCCAACGACCCCCGCAACCGTGAACCGCGTGACCGCGAACAGCGCGCGGCGGCGGGGCGGTTCCTCACCCTCGCCCTCTACGCCTTCGCGGTGTTCGGCTGGGAACTCCTGGTCGTGCTCCTCGTCGACCCGCTCCTCGAAACGCTCGACGGTGCAGCGACTCCTGCGATCCTGCACTGGCTCGTCACAGCGGCCGGGTGGACCCTGGGCGTCCTCGTCGTCGGTCTCGTTGCCCGCCCGAGGACGCGCCGCGCTGCCGCCCAGCTCCGCCCGTGTCCCGGATCCCCCGACGGTGCGGCATACCCGAACGCGGATCCCATCACGGGGAGGGCGCTGCGCATCGTCGTCGTGGCGGTGGCGCTCCTGGTGAGCGCGGGCGGCCGCGCCGCGTTCACCGGCGAATGGAAGCTACTCCACGAGACGGCGGACCTCGTGGAGCGCTTTCCGGGTCATGCGCTCGCAGCCATCGTGGCTCTCCTGCTCTACTACCTGGCGGAGACCGCGGTCGTGGTGCTCCTGCTCCGGCTCGGTCAGCGAGCGGGCGAGCTGCGGTTCGGGCGTCCGGTCGTGCCGTGGGGCGGACTCCTCCTGGCCTGCACCTGGGGCGTCGTCCACGTCTTCCTGCAGGGGCTGGATGCCGGCGTCTACGCCATGGCCGCGAGCGTCCTCTATGGCCTCGTCGTCGTGTACGGACCGCGCCGCGCCGCGCCGCTCGCAGCGCTCATCGCCGTCGCGTTCGTGCTCTGAGCCCTATTCGGGCGCACCAGCACCAGCACCAGCACCGGCATCAGGACGCGCCCGCACTCAGTCCATGGACTCGAGTCGCTCGCGCAGATCCGTGACGATGCGGGTCTCGCTGTCGTAGTAGGCGAGCCCCCAGTCGGCGACGAGGGCGGCGTACCGCGTCCGGTGCTCGTCTCCGAGCATGTCGCGGACGCCCTGGAGGTCGGCCCGGCGGCCGGCGAGGTCGTCGAGGTGCTGGGAGAGCATCTCCTGCAGTCGCTCGGGAGTGGAGAGCCGCCCCATGAGCAGTCGCAGCGCGACGGGGTGCTTGAGGACAGGGAAGCCCACCTCGCCGTCGAAGAGCCAGGTCTCGAGCGCCTGCTGCCCCTCCGGCGTGACGCGGTAGCGCGTGGGGCCGTCGCCGGGTTGCTCCGCGACGAATCCTTCGGCCGAGAGTCGCCGCAGCTCCGTGTAGATCTGGCTCATCGCCGGCGACACCCAGTAATAGCGGAGGGTGAAGTCGGCGCGCTGCTTGAGTTCGTAGCCCGTCATGCCGTCCGCGGAGCTCGAATCGAACACGAGGAGGCCGAGGAGCGCGAAGGCCGTTGGGGGTAATCCCGGCATGGACACGATGCTAGCTTCCTGGTAGGAATGTTCCTAATCGGAATAAGGCGCCCTGAGTCGCCCCGAATCGACGACCCGCACCATCCACGAGGGGAAACGCTCATGAACGACCTCGCCATTGAGACCCACGGCCTCGTGAAGGTCTTCGGTGCCAATCGGGCCGTCGACGGCGTCGACCTCGCGATCGAGCGGGGCGGCGTCCACGGTTTCCTCGGCCCCAACGGTGCCGGCAAGACGACGACCATCCGGATGCTCGCGACCCTCTCGCGCCCCGACGGCGGCACGGCGACCGTGCTCGGCCGCGATGTCGTCAAGGAGGCCGACGAGGTGCGCCGCCGCGTCAGCCTCACCGGCCAGTTCGCCTCCGTCGATGAGGATCTGACGGGACGCGAGAACCTGCGCCTCATCGGGCGGCTCTTCGGCTATTCGGGAACCGGCGCGAAGCGGAGAGCCGACGAGCTCCTCGACGCCTTCGGTCTCACGGACGCTGCCGACCGGCAGGTGAA
>CAKTZW010000520.1 GCA_934636065.1 uncultured Labedella sp. | reverse complement strand
GCGCGCGCCTGACGCTGCGCCTGCCGGCCGCGGAGGCGTCCTAGCCTGGAGCGATGACAGCCGAGACCGTCGCGATCCGCGTCGAGCGCCCCGACCAGGCCGACGTGCTCGCGCTCCTCGACGAGCACCTGACCGACATGTTCGCGACCTCGCCGGCCGAGAGCGTCCATGCGCTCGACCACACCGCGCTGGGCGGTCCGGCGGTCACGTTCATCACGGCGAGGGACGCGCACGATCGGCTCCTCGGGTGCGGGGCGCTCAGCATGATCGGAACCGGGGACGCGGAGATCAAGTCGATGCGGACGACGCCGACCGCTCGCGGCCGCGGGGTCGCGGCGGCGGTGCTCGAGGCGCTCGTCGCCGAGGCGCGAGCGCGGGGGGTCGAGCGGCTCTGGCTCGAGACCGGCTCCCAGGACTTCTTCGCTCCCGCGCGACGCCTGTACGCGCGTCATGGCTTCGCCGAGTGCGGACCATTCGCGTCCTACGTCGAGGACCCGAACAGCGTCTTCATGACCCGCTCGCTCACGTCCTGACGGTGGGTATGAACGCGAGCCTCTCGGGATCGTCGCCTACGAGGTCCTCCGACGGTCCCGGTTCCTGAATGCGCCTTCAGGACGCTTCAGTTCCGCTTCAGCACCCCCACGGCAGCATCGAGTCATGACCACGAACTCCGACTCCCCCGACAACATCCAGCAGCCCTCGCTCGACGGCACGACTCCCGCGGCGGCGAGCTCCGACTCCGCGCCGACGACCCCGGCCGCCGACGCCACGGCGCCGCTCGCATCGTCGACCGTCGCATCGTCGACGGACAGCCCCCGCCGACGCCGCCTCAGCAAGCGCACCCTGTGGATCGGCGGCGCCGTCGCCGGCGTGCTCGCGCTCGGCGGTGCCGGCATCGCCATCGCCGACGAGCTCGGCGAGGGATCGAACGTCCTCGACGACGCCACCCGCGAGCGCGTCGCGGCCGCGGCGACGGCCTACACCGACGGCGGCGATCTCATCGACGCGGAGCGGGACGACGACGGCGGCTTCGAGGCCGAGGTTCGCCTCGACGACGGCCGCGAGGTCGACCTCCGTCTCGACGACGACTACACCGTCGTCTCGAGCGACGCCGACCGTTCCGGCGACGACGACACGAACGACGGCGGCACCGATGACGACACGAACGACGACGGCACGAACGGCAACGGTACGAACGGGGACGACGACGCGAACGGGGACGACGACGGGTCGGGAACGACGGGCGACGGCTCCGGCACCACGGACTCCGACGACGTCCCGCTCACGGCCGACGAGACCGACCGCGCCACGGAGGCCGCGATCTCCGAGGCCGGTGGCGGTGAGGTCGTCGACGTCGACCGCAGCGACGACCGCGACCACGCCTTCGAGGTCGAGGTGCGACGCGAGGACGGCTCCGAGGTCGAGGTCCACCTCGACGCGGACTTCGGCGTGGTGAGCAGCACCCCGTCCGACTGACCCTCAGTCCTCACGCACGACGAGCGCCCCCGGTGACCGGGGGCGCTCGTCGTGTATCTGCTGCCGTGGCGGTGTGCCCGACGGAGCCGTCGACCCGGCCGGCGGCGTCCACTCCCGGCCGTCTACTCCGGCCGCGCGTACACGCGGATCCCCTGCGGGACGATGCGCATGTGCACGACGTAGTCGCTCCGGGCGAGCTCGTCCTCGACCTCACCGTCTCGGCCGAATGCCGCGAGTCGGGCACCGCCGGAGCTGACCTCGAGCCGCACCGTCTCGGTCGTGTACATCGTGGTGGCGCTCCGCAGCGGCAGGAGACCGACGGCGCGCAGCACCGCGCTCGTCGTGCGGCCGAAGGCGAGCGACGCGACGGCGTGCGCCCGGGACTTCGCGTGCAGGATGCGCACGTCGAGGGCGCCTCCCTCGAGCCGGAGCCGGCGCATCGGCGCGACGGTGTGGGAGAAGTTGGGATCGACACCGACGAAGACACTCCAGACCCGCAGGCGCCGACCGTCGACCGTGACGTCGAGCGGCTCGGCCTCGCGGAGCACCCGCCACATGGCCACAACGCCCCCGGCCCACTTCCCCAGCCGACCGTCGAGCTCCTCCCGCTCCCTGACGAGCGCGGGATACACGCCGAGGGAACCGGCGTTCATGACGGTGACCGGCTCGCCGCCGTCGAAGGACGCCTCCGCGACGTCGGCGTGCACTCCCGATCCCGCCTGCAGCGCGTCGATGGCGTCGTCGATCGACTCGATGCCCGCCGCGCGGACGAAGTGGTTGAAGGTCCCGCCCGGTAGCCCGAGGAACGGGATGTCGTGCCGTCGGACCCGGTCGGCGACCGTCGCG
>CAKTZW010000519.1 GCA_934636065.1 uncultured Labedella sp. | reverse complement strand
GGCACCGCCGCCGTCCGCTCCACCGCAGCCCGCTCGCCCGTCCTCTGTTCAGGAGCCACCGACTCGGGGGTGGGCAGAGGCGCATCGCGGCGGCGCTCCGGCCGGGAGGGTCCGGCGGAAGCCCGGTGCATCGTCAGTGCCGGTCTCCGCTCGGAACCGACCGGTCCTCGAGGAGCGGTCCGATAGTCGTCGAGACGGGCGATGTCGCGCATGGCCTCACGATATCGAGGAGGTGCGGTGCGCCGCCTCCCTCGTCCGCTCACAGCAGACAGCGCCCCGCCAGCGTCCCCGTCGACAACGCACCTGCCGCCCGCCGCACCCGTCGCCAGCCCCGCCCGTCGCCCCACCGGAACCGGGCCGCCCGGCGGCCATCGAGCGCGCGGATACGATGGGACGGCACCACGACGGAAGGGCTCGCATGACCATCACGGCCGCGGCGGACGGCTCCGCTCTCGGAAACCCGGGACCGGCGGGATGGGCCTGGTACATCGACGACGAGAACTGGGCGGCCGGCGGCTGGAAGCACGCCACCAACAATCAGGGCGAGCTCATGGCCGTGCTCGATCTGTTCCGTGCGACGGCGCACCTGCCGGATGATCTCCTCGTCCTGTGCGACAGCCAGTACGTCATCAACTGCGTGACGAAGTGGATGCCGGGCTGGAAGAAGAAGGGCTGGCGGAAGGGCGACGGCAAGCCGGTCATGAACGTGGACCTGCTGCAACAGATCGACGAGGCGATCGTCGGCCGCCGCTACCGCTTCGAGTGGGTGCGCGGACACGTCGGCCACGTCCTCAACGAGGCGGCCGACGCCCGTGCCCGCGCCGTGGCGGAGGCCTTCCAGCGCGGCACATCGATTCCGTCCGGCCCGGGCCTCACCCTTGCCGGCGGGACGCCGGCCACGGGTACCCAGGCGAAGGCGGGCGCGACGGCCGGTTCGGCACCCTCTGCTGCCGCGTCGGCCACTTCGGCCACGACGGCCGGTTCGGCCACGACGGCCGATTCGGGCGCGACGGCCGGTTCGGCACCCTCTGCCGCGTCGCTCGACCGGCCGTCGACCGAACCGCGCTCCGGCTCACCGGCGCGCGACGCGCGGCCGGCGCAGAGCGCGGAGGCCCCGAGCCTGTTCTCCTTCGACGAGCTCCCCGGTGCGAGCGACGAGTCCCGGGACCTCGTGCTGACCCTCTCGGGAGCGGAGCACTCCAGACTCGTCGACCGCGCGCGCCGAGCGGGCCGGACGCCCGAGCAGTTCCTGCGCGACCTCATCTGATCGCGCCGTCGCGTCCAGCCTGCGGGCCGCCACGACCTCAGCACGACGCGCACCCCATCCGGTGCACCGACACAGCGCCCGCGGCGGCGCCCCCCTCCCCCCCCAGCCGGCCGCGCTCCGGGCCGGCACGAGCTTTCCCGAGGAGCCGGCACCGGCCCTCCTGGTGAGCGGGCACCAGCTCTCCCGATGAGCCGGCACGAGCTTCCCCGTCGGACCGACATCGGCTCTCCCGATGAGCCGACACGACCTCCCCGGGTGAGGTCGCCGATGTCGACGAACCCGATTTCGGCGGGCTCACCCGCGCGAGTCGTCCACACCGGTCGCGGTGAGCCGACCACGACCGACGGGCAACCGCGGCGGTCGGTACACGACGCGCGTCGTGTCCGGCGGGAGGGCGATCTCCGCCGCCCCGTATCGCCACAGCCTGTTGAAGAGGTAGACGCCGAGAACGGCGCCGTCCGTGGGGAGCGACCACGTCCCGACTCCCCATTGGGCTGGTTGTCCTCGTCCGCCGACCACGACGGTGGGGCGCACTCCGACGTGGAGTGACGCCCGCGGGCGAGCGAGCACGAGTTCGATGCGTCGCGTCCCCGAGACCCCGTCACTCACGCGCCCGCTCCTGGTCGTCGCCCAACCGCGTAGCGGTACGCGTTCCGCAACTCATAGCTCCCGTCGAGTCGACGGAACGGGCGCGCCGCGCCGACCACCAGCCGCCGATCCTCCACACCGATGTCCGCCACGTCGTCGACGAGGAGCACGGCGCGGACGAGGTCGTCGTCGTTCGCCACCGTCCACGGGACGTCCACGAGCCCCGCTTCCACGAGCTCGAGCTCCACTTCCTCGAGGGCGCCCTCGATTCCCCCCGGTCGCCGCAGTTCGCCGTCGGGCGGCGTCTCGTCGCCGCTCGCCTCCGCGATCGGCACGAACATGCCGGGCGAGATCGCACCGTGCTCGGGGTGCCGCCAGCGGACCAGCGCCTCGAAGCCGGCGATCTCGCCGGTGCGCAGGTCCTGCACGCTGATCCGGCCGGCGTCACAGCTGGTCCAGGCCGCCCG
>CAKTZW010000518.1 GCA_934636065.1 uncultured Labedella sp. | reverse complement strand
ACATGTCCGAGAGACCGCCGCCCCGTCCTTTGTGAAGGAGGATGAGCAGCGTCAGCAGGAGGCTGGTGATGCCCAGCACGACCTGGAGGACGACTTGCAGAATATCCACGGAGGACCTTTCTTCGACGGGCGCAGTGACCGCCGTCAAGTATAACCGGACGGTCGCCGGTCAGACGCCGACGTGCTTCTGGAACCGCACGATGCTCGAGAACTCGGCGACGTCGAGGCTCGCGCCACCGACGAGCGCGCCGTCGACGTTCGGCTCCCGCATGAAGCCGGCGATGTTCGAGGACTTCACGGAACCGCCGTAGAGGATCCGCGTGCGGGTCGCCGCCTCGTCGCCGAGCAGTTCACGGATGACCGCGCGCAGCGCGGCCGCGACCTGCTCCGCCTGATCGGGAGTCGCCGCCTGTCCCGAGCCGATCGCCCACACCGGCTCGTACGCCACGACGATGTCGGCCGATCCGTCGACGCCCGCGAGGGCCGCTCGGAGCTGCGCGACCGGGACGGCGCTCGGGCCGTGCTCCTCGAGGTCCTCGGCGGTCTCCCCGACGCAGATGACGGGAACGAGTCCGTGCCGCAGCGCGGCCGTCGTCTTCGCAGCCACGACGTCGTCGCCCTCACCATGGAGGGTGCGCCGCTCCGAGTGCCCGATGATCACATAGGTGCAGTCGAGCTGCGCGAGGAACGCCCCGGAGATCTCGCCCGTGTAGGCGCCCGAGTCGTGAGCCGACACGTCCTGCGCGCCGAAGGCGATCGGGAGCTTGTCGGCGTCCACGAGGGTCTGCACCGAGCGCAGGTCCGTGAACGGCGGGAAGACCGCCACCTCGGCGGACGCGACGTCGTGCGACGCGTCCTTCAGAGTCCACGCGAGCTTCTGCACGAACGCGATCGCCTGCAGGTGATCGAGGTTCATCTTCCAGTTGCCCGCGAGGAGCGGGACCCTGTTCACTGCCATCCGAGGACCTCCAGTCCCGCGAGACGCTTGCCCTCGAGGAACTCGAGGCTCGCGCCGCCGCCTGTCGAAATGTGACCGAACTGCTCGTCGTCGAAGCCGAGAGCGCGCACCGCCGCGGCGGAATCGCCCCCGCCCACGACCCCGAGGCCGTCGATCTCCGTGAGCGCCTGGGCGACGGCCTTCGTGCCGGCGGCGAACGGAGCGAGCTCGAACACGCCCATGGGGCCGTTCCAGAACACCGTCTTGGAAGCGGCGATGCGCTCCGCGAACGCCGCAGCCGTCTCCGGCCCGATGTCGAGACCCAGCCCAGAGGTGCCGAACGACGTCGACTCGATCGCGTCGGCCGGTGTCACCTCGTGCGCCGCGTCGGCGGCGAACTTCTCGGCCACCACGATGTCCGTGGGCAGGACGATCTCGACGCCCCGCTCCTTCGCGTCCGCGAGGTATCCCTTCACGGTGTCGATCTGGTCGGACTCGAGGAGGCTCGAACCGACCGAGTGACCGAGAGCGGCGAGGAAGGTGAACAGCATCCCGCCCCCGATGAGGAGCGAATCGACGCGAGGCAGCAGGTGCCCGATCACCCCGAGCTTGTCTGAGACCTTGGACCCCCCGAGGACCACCGTGTACGGGCGCTCCGGGTTCTCCGTCAGACGGTCGAGGACCTCGAGCTCGGCGGCGATGAGCAGCCCGGCGGCACTCGGCAGCACCGACGCGAGCTCGAAGACGCTCGCCTGCTTCCGGTGCACGACGCCGAAGCCGTCGGACACGAAGGCGTCGACCCCGTGCGCGAGCTCCTCGGCGAAGGCGCGGCGCTCGGCGTCGTCCTTGCTGGTCTCGCGCGGGTCGAAACGCAGGTTCTCGAGGACGAGCACCTGGCCGCGTCCGAGCGCCGCCTTCGCGGCGTCCGCGCTCGCACCGGTCGTCTCCTCCGAGAAGGCGACGGGGGCGCCGAGCAGTTCGCTGAGCCGCTGGACCGCCGGACGGAGGCTGTACTTCGCCTCGGGCGCTCCGTCGGGACGGCCGAGGTGCGACACGACGACGACCCGCGCCCCGCGCTCGATCAGCGCGTTCAGCGTGCCGAGCGACGCACGGATGCGCCCGTCATCGGTGATCTCGCCGTCCAGGTCGCCGAGACCCGCGCGCAGGCCGAGGCGAGGGGCGTCGAGCTGCAGGAGGCCCGGGATCGTCTCGACGCCGCCGAGGGACAGCGTGGTAACGCCCTGCGTGTTGTAGAAGGCGTAGTCGCCGATCGTCTTCGCTCTTGCGGGGAGGACGATCGCAGTCAATTTCTTCTGATTGTCGAAAGCGTGTGCGCCGATGGTCAGCGCCGCATCGCCGTCCTCAAAGGTGACGGTTGTCAGTTTGGTATAC
>CAKTZW010000517.1 GCA_934636065.1 uncultured Labedella sp. | reverse complement strand
CCTCCGAACGGCTCGTTCCGGACGGCTACGGCTGTTCGGTGCGCCGCGGCGGGACCGCGGACGCGGGCCGGACACCCGCGCGCTCGAGGCCCATGGCGACCCACAGCGCGAGCCTCATGACGGCGGCGTACGCGGCGAGCCGGACGACGAGCAGCACGGCCACGAGGCCCGGGCCGACGACGTCGGCGGGGATCACGACGAACGAGATCAGGAAGATCACGACGCCGCCCGCGAGCGCACCGAGGTAGAGCCCGGCGGACCGACCACGGGGCCGGACGAGCATCACGACCGCATCGATCGCGAGCGCCGGCAGCACGAGGGCGGGGACGAGGAGCAGCCCGAGGGTCGAGAACGACATCGCGAGGAGCGCGGCGAGGAACGCCGTGAGGGTCGCCGCCCACGGCAGCCGCGTCCACCGCAGTGCGATCATCGGCCCGATCATGTGGAACGAGCCGACGGCCGCGTACAGCGGCGCGCTCAGCACCGCGAGCCACGTCGTGAGGGGGCTCGCGAGCACGATCAGGATGGCGGCGGCCGCGGCGATCGCGGCGCACTGCAGCAGACTGCGGGTCGAATAGCTCGACATCGTCACTCCTGACACTCTCTCCGTGATCGACGACCCGACCAGTCTTCCAAAGAACGACCTGTGCCCCGACACCTCGAATGGTGCGGGGCACGGGACGCTCCGCCTCGTCGCCGTGATGCGCCGGGGACGGTTCGGCGGATCACGGCGACTCAGCGCCGGCGGCTCACGCTCGACGGGTGCGGCGACGACGCGCCGCCACGACGACGAGGAATCCGCCACCGAGCGCCACCGTCGCGAGCAGGAAGAGGAGCGTCCGCTCCGCCGTGCCCGTGACGGCGAGCTCCGCGACCGCGACGGTCGCGCACGCGTCGCGGTCATCGCACGCGTCGACGATCACGACGGGGCGCCAGGGCCCGACGCCGTTGCTCACTGACGCGTGGTTCACGAACGTGCCGGCCTCCCGGTAGCTCAGCACGACCTCGAACGTCGCGCTCTCCCCCGCCGGGAGCGCGTCGAGCGTCCAGGCGAGGGTCCGGCCGTCGAGCGAGCCGGCCGGAGCGGAGGACTCGAACTCGGCGCCGGCAGGCAGCTCGTCCGTGATGCGGAGGTCCTCGGCGTCGATCCGGCCCGTGTTACGGACGGTGATCGCGTAGCGGACGTCGTCTCCGGGCGCGACGGTCGCGCTGTCGACGGTCTTCTCGATCTCGAGCTGACCGACGTCGAACCGGTTGGTGACGGTGACCGTCGCGCGCCCGTCCTCGGCGTCGACGATCGTGACCGTTCCGTCGGCGGGCGTCAGTCGGCTCTCGACGGCGAGGCCGCGATCGGTCTCCTCCACGACGCACGTCGCGCCCTGGATGATCCCGTCGATGCTCGCGGTGAACCCGTTCTCCTCCGAGAGCGACAGCACACCGCCCGCCGTGATGGGCACCGTGAGCTCGACGCCGTCGGCGACCCAGGTGCAGGACACCTGGACCTGGAACGGCCCGTCGCCGAACTCCTCGACGCCGTCACCGATGCGCTCCTTCACGACGTCGAGCCCGCCGGTGTGGAACGCGTTCGTGACGACGGCGGTCACGGCGCCGATCGCCTCGCCGTCCTCCGGCCCGGTGATGACGACGGCCGCGGGGTCCTCGTGCTCCGTCGCTCCGCCCGTGCGGACCTCCGCGATGTCGCAGATCGTGCCGACGGGGAAGACCTCGTCGACGAGGCTCGGCTCGTCGGGGACGAGCGCGAGATCCTCGGTCGCGTACACGACCTCGCCGTCGTAGCGGCACGAGACCGAGGCGGCGAACGGACCGTCGCCGTAGTCGGCGGCGCCGTCGCCCGTGACCGTCTTGAGCACGGACAGCGTCCCGGCCTCGAACGTGTTGGTCACGAGGACGGCGTCCGCCTCTCCCCCGACGGTGACGACGGCGCTGCCGTTCCCGTCGTCCACGACGGTCTCGCCGGTGATGGCTGTCGCGTCGGCGCCCGCCGCATCGGTCTCGGTGACGGTGCAGAGTGAGCCGAAGGGGATGGCGTCCGAGATCGTGCGGGTCTCGCCGGCCTCGAGACGGAAGCTCGAGTCCTCCTCGCTCAGGGCGACGGGCTCGCCGAGCGACGTCTCGCACTCGACCGTCACGCCGAACGGACCGAAGTCGCCGACCGTGGCCGCGGAATCGATCGCCTTCGTGACGCTGAGTCCGCCGAGCTCGTAGACGTTCCCGATGGTGACGGACTGCCCCTCGGGCACGTCGCCCTCCGCCGTCTCGGTCCCGAGGATCGTGATGGTCGTCGGCGAACCGGTGCGGCTCGACTCGCCGAAGGTG
>CAKTZW010000516.1 GCA_934636065.1 uncultured Labedella sp. | reverse complement strand
CCACCCGGACGTTGCCCTGGATGCGTGTGACGGTGCCGATCGTGCCGTTCACCCACCGCATCCGCTGCCCGCCCTCGCCGACGGTGTCGTTGCGCAGGAACATCACCTGGGCGCCGACCTTGAGCGCGAGCGCCTCCTCCGCGGGGAAGTTGCGGCCGCCGAAATCGCCGCTCACCTCGGCGTTGGCGGTGAGCGCCCTCCCCGGGAGCCGCTCGAGCGCGAGCCTGTTGAGCCGCGTGACCGCATCGTTGCGCGACGCGAGCGTGATGACGCCGTCGTCCGGCGGGGTGCGTGCGCCGGTCTCGTTGAGCACACCGGCGATCTCGGCCGTCACCTGACCGTGACGCACCGCGTTGAGCATGAAGCGGAAGTCCTCGTCCTGCTGACGGTGCACCTCCACGAGTTCGACGATGCGGAGGTCGGCCTCACGCCACACCTTCGCGTCGAAGAACCACAACGACCGGTACGTGTCGGCGAAGTAGGCGCGCTCCTCGCCGTCGCCGGGGACCGGCGCGAGCTGGTACGGGTCGCCGAACATCACGACCTGCACACCCCCGAAGGACTCGCGCGGACGCTGTCGGGCCTGCCGCAGGCTGCGGTCCATCGCGTCCATGAGGTCCGCGTTGACCATCGACACCTCGTCGATCACGAGCGTCTCGATGGCGTTGAGGAGCTTGCGCAGCTGGTCGTTCTGGTCGATCGGATGGTCGGCGATGACGCCGATCGGCAACCGGAAGAGGGAGTGGATGGTCTGGCCGCCGACGTTGAGCGCCGCGACGCCCGTCGGCGCCGCGATCACGATCGACTTCGACGTGTTCCACGAGAGGTGGTTGAGGAGGGTGGACTTGCCGGTGCCCGCGCGGCCGGTGACGAAGACGTGCTCCATCGTCGTCTCGATGAGGTCGAAGACCCGCTGCTGCTCGGCCGAGAGGGGAACCGTCTGCACCGTGCCCCTCCCCTCTGCGCGCGCCCGTCGCGCTCCGCGGGGCCCCTCAGAGCTTAACCGACGCCGCTCCCTCCCTCCCGAAAGCGCTACACCCGTTCGAGGGCGCCACCTGCAGGGGGCGCCCTCGACACGAGACAGGCGCCCTCGCGGACGGTGCCACCGCGGTGTCCCGCGCTCCGTCGTCACCCCCGTCTGCGTCCCGTCGCGGTGCAGCAGCGGCCATCCCGGTCACGAGGGCGCCACGTCGGTACCGAGGGCGCTAGCTGTAGGTGGCGCCCTCGAACGGGACTAGCGCTTTGGGGAGGGGGGGTCAGCGGCTGGGGGTGGCGTCGCGGCCGGCGAGCTTCGCCAGTCGCGCGTTGTACTCCTTGAGCTCCGCGTCGTCGTCGCGATCGGCGGCGCGATCGAGTCGCTTCTGCTCCTTCGTGTCGCTGCGCGCCCACTGGATCGCGACGACGATCGCGAGGATGACGGTCGGGATCTCCCCGATGCTCCACGCGATGCCGCCGCCGACGATCTGGTCCTCCATCGGCGTCGCGCCCCACGTCCGCCCCATCGCGCCGAACCAGTCGGCGAGGAAGAGCCCGTGCGACGACATGATCGTGAGTCCGAAGAACGCGTGCGAGGCCATGGTCGCGAGCAGCAGGAACAGCCGCAGCGGGTACGAGAGCCGGTGCGGGACGGGATCGATGCCGATTAGCGACTGCACGAACAGGTACCCCGTCGCGAGGAAGTGCACGATCATCCACTGGTGACCGATGTGGTCCTCCATCGCCCAGCGGAAGACCGGAGTGAAGTAGAAGACCCACAGCGACCCCGCGAACAGCACAGCGGCCACGAGCGGATGCGACAGCACCGCGGCGTAACGGGAGTGCACGGCGAGGAGGATCCACTCCCGCGGTCCCCGCGAATCGTCGGAGCGCTTGCGGATCGCGCGCATCGCAAGGGTCACGGGAGCACCGGGCACGAGCAGGATCGGCACCGCCATCGCAAGCAGCATGTGCCCGAGCATGTGGATGCTGAAGAGGTACTCCTGGTAGACGTTCACCACGCCGCTCGTCACCCAGAAGAGCAGCACGATGCCCGCGATCCACGAGACCGTGCGGAGGACGGGCCACGAGTCACCGCGACGACGCAGTCGCAGCACACCCGCGAGGTAGAAGAAGACAGCGAACACGCACAGCAGTCCCCACAGGACGTCGACGTTCCACGACGCGATGTAGCCGATCGGGTTCAGCTCGGGCGGCAGCGGCTCGTCGGTGAGGACCTGCGCCGGCGTCTGCTTCGTGGGCGCGGTCTCCGCCTCCGCCACGGGCGTCGCGGTGCGGGCGAGCGCGGCGGCTGCACCGGAGGCGACACCCATGAACCCCAGCTCGGCGACGGCGATCCACCAGAAG
>CAKTZW010000515.1 GCA_934636065.1 uncultured Labedella sp. | reverse complement strand
GGTCATCCAGAGGAAGTTGCGCGCGTAGTCGAGGTCGTCGCGCGGCTCGATGAGCTCCTCGCCCTTCCGGCGCCGCTCGTCGAAGGCGACGATCGCCGGCAGCGCCGCGAACATCCGCACCGCCTTGTCGAGCGTGGCATCGGGGGAGCGGTCATCGGCCGTCGGGTCGGTCGCGCCGAGCACGCTCACCGCCGTGCGGACGACGTCCATCGGGTGCGCCGTCGTGGGCGTCAGCTCGATCGCCGCCCGCACCTCGGGCGGGAGGTCGCGCTGCGACCTCTCGGCGCGCGTGAACGTCTCGAGCTCCTCCTCCGACGGCAGTTCGCCGTGCCAGAGCAGCCAGGCGACGGCCTCGAACGACTGCGTGGCGGCGAGCTCCTGCACCGGGTAACCGCGATAGAGCAGGGAGTTCGATTCGGGATTCACCTTCGAGACGGCGGTCGTGTCGACGACGACACCGGCGAGACCCTTGCGGATCTCCTGGTCGGACTCGGACATCGTTCTCCTTTTCAGTGGGAGCGGTCGCGCCACGCGGCGCGTCAGCCCCGGTTGTCGTCGAGCGTGAAGTCGTAGATCCCCGAGTCGAACCCGGAGTAGGACTCGTAGTCGAGCAGTGCGTACAGCTCGGCGCGCGTCTGCATGTTCGGAACCTCGGCCGCGAGCGATCCGTCGGCCGTGAGGGTGTCGAGCGCGCGCATCGCGGCCCCCATCGCGAGCCGCAGCAGCGAGACGGGGTAGATGACGAGGTTGACGCCGACGTCCCGCAACTGCGCGGTGGTGAAGAGCTCGCTCTTACCGAACTCGGTCATGTTGGCGAGCACCGGCACGTCGACGGCGGCGCGGATGGCTTCGAACTCGGACAGGTCGCGCATCGCCTCGGGGAAGATGGCGTCCGCGCCGGCATCGACGAACTCCTTCGCCCGGTCGACGGCCGCGGGCAGCCCCTCGATGGCGCGGACATCGGTGCGAGCCATCACCAGGAGGTTCTCGTCGCGGCGCGCGTCGACGGCCGCACGGATGCGCTTCACCGCCGTGGACCGGTCGACGACGGCCTTGCCGTCGAGGTGACCGCAGCGCTTCGGATTCACCTGGTCCTCGATGTGGAGTCCGGCGACGCCCGCGTCCTCGAGGGTCTGCACGGTGCGGGCCACGTTGAGGGGCTCGCCGAATCCCGTGTCCGCGTCGACGAGCACCGGGAGCGCGGTCATCCGTGCGATCTGCGACGACCGGCCCGCGACCTCCGACAGTGTCGTGAGGCCGATGTCCGGAAGGCCGAGCTCGGCGGAGAGGACGGCGCCCGAGACGTAGACGCCGTCGAAGCCCTTCTCCTCGATGAGCCTCGCGGACAGCGGATTGAAGGCCCCCGGCAACTGGAGCAGGTCGCCGCTCGCCAGCCGCGAGCGGAACGCCGCGCGCTTGTCTGCGGGGGTCGTGGTGGCGTACAGCATCAGTGCCTTCCGTGCTCGCTGTCCGGTGACGAGGTCGTCCGGTGTCCTTCCCCTCCAGCCTACGGAATGCCGCACGGTCCGGGGGAGGAACGGCTCGCTCTCGGACGATCGACGCGCGATCGTGGCGTTCCGTTCACCTCACGGGATGAGGCCGTGCCGGCGGGCCTCCGAGACGGCCCGCAGCCGCGTCGTCGCGTCGAGCTTCGTCATCGCCGACGCCAGGTAGCTCTTCACCGTGGAGTCGCGGAGGCCGAGTCGCGCGGCGATGTCGCCGTTCGTGAGCCCGACGGCGGCCAGCCCGAGGACGTCCACCTCCCGGCGGGACAGCGAGACGATGCTCGGCGACTCGGTTCCCCTCTGCGCGCTCGTCCCCGAGACGCCGCCGAGAGCGGCGAGCCGGCGCTCGACGGCGGCCAGCCGCCCGCGCAGCGCCTCGTCCGTGATCGTCCCCGTGATGCTGCGGAGCTCGGCGTAGGCGATGCGCACGTCTTCGAGGGACGAGACCGTGGCGCCGCTCGCCGGTGCGGCGGCGGAGCTCGCCTCGGCGAGCCGGGAGCGCGCGTCCCGCTCGGCGAGTTGACGGCCGAGGCGCGCGGCGACGGCCACGGCCGACGACGCGAACCGGTCTCCCACGGTGCCCGTGGTCCGCGCACCGCCGTAGATGATGCCGCGGGTGCGCCCGGCGACGACGATCGGGACCGCGAGGAGCGCGGCGATCCCCTCGCCGAGGATGTGGCGGTCGTAGTCGTGGGTGATCCGTCGCGAGGACCCGTAGTCGCTCGTGGCGTGCGGCCGTGCGTCCACGAGGGCCTGTCCGCCGAGGCCGCGGCGCGGTGACACGGCGAGCCCGTGCAACGCGTCCGTCCGAGCTCCCGCGATCGACGTGACCGCGACCACGC
>CAKTZW010000514.1 GCA_934636065.1 uncultured Labedella sp. | reverse complement strand
CACGAGCGCGACGCGGTCGCCCTCCTTCACACCGAGCTTGCGGAGGCCCTCCGCCGCGCGCGCCACCTGGTCGGCGAGCACGTCGTAGGTCGTCGTCGCGCCGAAGAACTCGACAGCGGTCCGTCGTCGGTGCCGGGAGACCGTCGCGTCGAACATGTCGACGAGGGTCTCGGTCGGTTCCGGGATGTCGGCGGGCACTCCGTCGGCGTAGGCGCGCAGCCACGGCCGGTCGTCGATGTGGGTCACGGTTCCCTCTCGGCTCGGGATGCCCAGATTACCGGGGCGGACCTGACCGAACGGATACGTTGCCACGGCCTCCGGAGTCGCGTATGCGCCGGGACGGCGATTTCCCTCCCGAGTGCCGTTCGCGCTACGGTGCTGACATGCAAATGAGAATCATCCTCAGTAGCGCAGGTCTCGTCGGCCTTCTCGTCGTCGCTGCGTGCTCCTCCACGGCCCCGGCGCCGTCGCCGTCGGGCTCTCCCGACGCCACCGGCTCTCCCCTCACCATCGAGAACTGCGACACGGACGTCACCATCGAGTCGGCGCCCGAGCGCGCCGTGTCCCTCAACCAGTCGGCGACCGAGATCCTGATCGCCCTCGGCCTCGCCGACAGGATGGCGGGCACCTCCTACGAGACCGACCCGGTGCCGGACGCCATCGCGTCCGAGTACGAGAGCATCCCCCTGCTGACGGACGGGCTCCTCAAGCACGAGACGCTGCTCGAGGCTCAGCCCGACTTCGTGTACTCGTCGTTCGCGTCGTTCCTCACCGCGGAGAACGCGGGTGAGCGCGACGAGCTGCACGACCTCGGCGTCCCCACCTACCTCAGCGAGTTCGACTGCACCTACCACGAGGCGATCGAGGGCGGAGCGAGCTTCGACATGCTCTTCGACGAGATCACGACGATCGCCGACATCTTCGGCGTGCCGGACGCCGGCGATGCGGTCGTCGCCGACCAGCAGGCCGTCATCGACGAGGGCCTCGAGATTGCGGACGACATCGGCGGCACTCCCCGCCTCGTGTGGTTCTACTCCACGGCCGCCTCGGCGTCCACGCCCTCGGTCGCCGGCCCCGGCGGTCTCCCGCAGACGGTGACGGAGATGCTCGGAGCCGAGAACGTCTTCGCCGATGCCGCCACGAAGTGGCCAGAGGTGAGCTGGGACGAGGTCGCCGCGCGGAACCCCGACGTCATCGTGCTCGCGGACCTCACCCGGGGCTACCCCGGAGACACGGCGGAGGAGAAGATCGAGTTCCTGAAGAGCGACCCCCTCACCTCCACGATGGACGCCGTCGTCAACGAGCGCTTCATCACCGTGCCGGGCCAGTACATGGACCCCTCCATCCACAGCGTGAACGCCATCCCGACGGTGGCCGAGGCGCTCGCGGGATTCGGAGACCTCCGATGAGCGCCGCGATCGAACGGTTGGTGCGCGCCTGGGACGACCAGCAAGCGGCATACATCACCCACCGGGAGCAGCGCTTCGAGATCATGCTCGACCTACTCGCACGCCACTGCCTGACGAGCACCGAGGTCGGCGAGGACGGCGACGGCCTCGTCGTCCTCGACCTCGCCTGCGGGCCGGGTAGCCTGTCCGAGCGCATCCTCGAGCGCTTCCCTCGTGCGCGAGTGATCGGCGTCGACTACGACCCCGTCCTCCTGGAGATCGCGGCCGCCTGGCTCGGCGAACGGCACGGTGCGCGCTTCCGGGCGATCGACGCCGACCTCGCCGCACCCGGATGGTCCGCCGCCCTCGGCGATGCCGGTCCTGTCCAGGTCGCGGTGTCATCGACCGCCCTTCACTGGCTGGAGCCGTCGCAGCTCGTCGCCGTCTACGGTGAACTCGGCGCGATCCTGCCCTCGCACGGAATCGTCATGAACGCCGATCATCTGCGCTACGACCCGGCGAGGCAGCCCTTCCTCACCGCCGCCGCCGCGGCGGACGACGAGCGGACCCAGCAGACCGCGCACGCCCACGGCGCACAGACCTGGGACGAGTGGTGGCACGACGCGATCGCCGTCCCTGAGTTCGGCCGCCACCATGCCGAACGAGAGCGTCGGTTCGCCGATCGCCCCCCGACGCCGCACGCGCCCCTCGAGTTGCATCTGCAGGCGCTGCGCACGGCGGGCTTCGGCGAGACCGGCGTGGTGTGGCGGCACTACGACGACGTCGTGGCCTTCGCGCGGAGGTGACGGCGCTGCGCACGCCGATCCTCATCGTCGCCTTCGTGGCCGCACTCGGCGTGTCGGTCGTCGCGGCGACGTTCGTCGGAACCGCGAACATCGGCGCCGTCGACGTCCTCGGGATCGTGCTCCGGCACGTCGGGCTCGGCGCCGTCGCTCCCG
>CAKTZW010000513.1 GCA_934636065.1 uncultured Labedella sp. | reverse complement strand
ACGACTCTGCCGATCTGGATCTTCCAGAACCTCTTCCGGCCGAATCAGGCGCCCGTCGTCAACGTCATCGCCGTCGTGCTCGTGCTCGTCTCGGTGGTCCCGATCTACATCGCGCAGCGCATCGCGGGAGCGGAGCGGGTTCCGAAGTAGCGGGACGCCACCCCGCGCCGGACCTCACATGCGGGCGTAGCGGGCGCGCGCGAAGCAGAACAGGCCGTAGAGGGCGAGTCCGACTCCCACCGTCCAGAGGATGACCGTCCCGAACGGCAGCTTCGCGAGCGCGCGGAGTCCCGCGTCGAGCCCGCCCGCCGTCTCGGGGTCGTGGGTGACCGCCGCGACGACGAAGAGGATCCCCGTGACGGCGACCGCCACGCCCTTGGCGATGTAGCCCGCGACGCCGAACGCGACGATGCCCGTGCGTACGCTTCCGCCCGGCAGGCTCAAGTGCTTCTCGAAGGCGCGGGTGATCCCGCGCACGACGAACGCGACCCCCACACCCGCGATGACGAGACCCACGAGGACGAGGAGGGCGACCCCGGCGGGCGCGGCGAGCAGCTGCGCGCTCAGCGACTGGGAGGACTCGGACGACTGCGACTGGCCTCCGAGGGCGGAGGTGAGAGCCGTTCCCGCGATGGCGAGGTAAGCGGCTGCCGTGCCGATGAACTTCACGCGGTGCCCCCACTTCTTCTTCGTGTCCGGGTCGCGCTCGAGGAACGCCTCCGCGATCTGCCAGATCGCGAGCGCCGTGAGACCGACGACGATCGACCACAGCAGGAAGGTGCCCGCGGGCGACTGCTGGATCTGCGCCATCGCTCCGCCCTGGTCGGCGGATCCGCCGCCCCCGGTGGCGATGGAGATCGCGATGCCGCCGATGACGATGTGCACGATGCCCAGGACGACGTAGCCGATGCGGGCGAGGACGCGGAAGGCCGTCGAGTCCTGGGCGGCTCGGGCTGCGCCGGTCGGTGATGCGGTCGAGGTGTTCCGGGTCATGAGCTCTGCGAGCCTTTCGGTCGGGGGGCGGAAGCGGTGGGCGGCGCAGGGGCCACCGTGGGGTCCGGTGAGGCTGTCGAGGCGGCCACGGCGCGCAGGGCGCGTCGGTCGCGAGCGGCCTCCACGGCGCACCAGACGAGGGTCGCGACGGTGACGCCCTCGAGCATCCCGGCGACGACGTCGCTCAACCAGTGGGCGTGGAGGTAGGTGCGACTCCACATCATGAGGAGCACCCACGCGATGCCGATCACCCAGACGGACCGGCGCCGCAGCAGCAGGCCGAGCACGATGGCGACAGTCGTGGCGACGGCGGTGTGCCCGGACGGGAACGACGTCGCGACGCGTTCGGCGAGCGAGTCCTCCGGTCGCACGCGCGCGATGACCGCGGCGAGGGGTGCGCCGATGGCGACGACGGTCACCATCGCGATCGCCAGCGTCCCGGCGTCACCGCGGCGGCCGCGCCAGAGGAGCAGGAGGATCAGGACGAGTCCGATCACGATCATCCCGATCGTGCCCCCGGCGATGGCCGGGACCCACGCCGTCACGAGACCGACGTCGCTCAGGGTGTCGGTCATCAGCCCGTTCCACCACACGTCGACGGGAAGCGGCTGATGGCGCCCGAGACCGACGACGATGCGCAGGACCGAGAAGGCGAGGATCGCCGCGAGACCGACGATGAAGGCGACGGTGCGCCGGGTGTCGGGCTCGGCTGCGACGGGGGAGGGGAGCGGCTCGATCGGAGCCCGCCCGAGAGCGGTCATGGCGCGAGCGTAGGGGTCCCCTCCGGTCGGGAAGGAGGGTTGACGAGACGGATGGGGACCGCCTCGTCGCGGCTCTTCGACTAGCGGAAGTTGACGAACTGCAGGTCGATGTCGAGGTCGGAGCCCTTGAGGAGCGCGATCGTCTCCTGCAGGTCGTCGCGGCTCTTCGACTGGACGCGCAGCTCGTCGCCCTGGATCTGGCTCTTCACCGACTTGGGCGCTTCATCACGGATGATCTTGTTGATCTTCTTGGCGTTCTCGGACGAGATGCCGTTCTTGAGCGTCGCCTCGATGCGGTATTCCTTGCCGCTCGCGTAGGGGTCGCCCGCCTCGAGGCTCTTGAGCGAGATGCTCCGCTTGACGAGCTTCGACTGCAGCACGTCGAGGACCGCCTTCACGCGCTCCTCGCTGTTCGCCTTGAGCAGGATCTTCTCGCCGCTCCACTCGACCGACGCGCCGACGCCCTTGAAGTCGTAGCGCTGCTCGATCTCTTTCTGGGCCTGGTGGAGGGCGTTGTCCGCCTCCATCTTGTCGACCTTGCTGACCACGTCGAACGAGGAATCTGCCATGCGCACGATTCTACGAACGCGGCTCC
>CAKTZW010000512.1 GCA_934636065.1 uncultured Labedella sp. | reverse complement strand
GAACAGGAGCGGGGCGACGGGGTCGACGGGAACGCTCTGGACGTAGATCGACTGCCCGGCCGCGACGGCCGACTCCCGCAGCGCGTCGATCGTCTCGAGGGTCGGCACGATGCCGAGGATCGCGGATTCCGGCACGAACAGGACGACGAGCACCACGAACCACGTCGCCGCCCCGACCACCGAGCCGACCCACGTCGCGGCGCCGAGGGAACGGACGGTCCCGGCCGGCACGAGGACCGACGCCACCGCGACGATCGCCGTCGTCCACCAGCCCGACCCGTCCACGACGGCGCTGAGCGGGAGCAGGGAGGCGAGCAGCAGCACGGCGAGGGCGAGCGAGAGTCTCCAGTGCCCGTGCCGACCCGACGAGCGGGCCTCCATCACCTCTCCGGCGACCGGCTCGGGCAGACCGTCCAGCGGGGCCGGCATCAACGCACCTCGACGGGGCGGCCCCGCTCGACGAGGACGGTGACGTTCCACAGGTCGGCGACGTCGCGAGCCGCGTCGACGGCCCCGACGATCCAGCCGGCGGAGCGGAGCGCGTCGGCGCCTTCCCCCGACACGGAGTCGACGGGCACGAAGGCGATCGCGGGGTCCGCGAGCCGCCCCAGGGATGACAACCGGCGGGCCGTCGCCGTCGAGGCATCGGCGAGCACGACGATGAAGGGGACGGGCGCCCCGGCTCGGTCGAGCAGTTCGCGGCCGACCACGGCGATGTCGGGAGCGTCCTGCGTCCTCCGGGTGGGAGCGACGACCGCGAGCCGACGCAGGACGTCCGATCCCTGACTCGGCTCGAACCGCTCGGGCGCGCCAGACTCCGCCGGCACCGACTCCACGAGCGTGAGCCGGAATCCCGCGTCGAGGATGTGCACGGCGATCGAGGCGGTGAGGTCCACCATGCGTTCGAACACGGCATCGGGCACGAGGGTGGACCCGTCCGGAGTCGTCGCCGTGTCGAGGAGGAGGAGGGCCACGGGGTCGACCTCCTGCTCCTCCTGCCGGACCATCAGCTCACCGCGCCGGGCGGTCGCACGCCAGTGGATCCGGCGGAGCGGATCGCCCGTGCGGTACTCGCGCGCGATGAGCTCGTCGACCCGCGGGTGGCTCGACATCCGGTGCTCGTGGCGCGCGCCCTCGCCACTCGCCTGGAGCAGCTCGGACCGGACGAGCGGCGACACCCGCGGGGTGACGACGACGGAGCCCGTTCCCCTCGAGGCGCGCTCCATCTCGACGAGACCGAACGGATCCTCGCGGACGACGACGAGCGGGCCGAGAACGTGATCGCCGCGACGCTCGGGCCGGACGGCGTACGCGGTGCGCGCCAGTCCGGCGACGCCCGATCGGACCAGGCTGTCGGCGGTCCCCTCCGGTGCGGACCCGAAGCTCGCCGGGATCGAGTCGCGCCACCGCGTGATGGTCGGATCCCACGAGTCCGTCCGCACGGCGAGCGTGATCCTCGCCTCCTCCCCGACGGCGAGGAGCTCCGACGACGGCCGCCGCGAGACCTCGACGCGCGCGCGACGCGCGGTCACGAACACGCCCGCGACGACGAGCAGGCTCACGAGGAACACCGTGACGACGAATCCCTCGCGACGATCGAAGACGATGGCCGCGGCGAGGATCGCTCCAGCGACCACGAGTACGGCCCAGCCGCGTCTCGTCAAGCGGAACGACCGCAGTCGCGCGAGGACGGGGCGGCCGGGCATCTCAGTGCCGGGGCGCGATGGCGGGGACGGCGGTGGCGGCGACGACGTCTTCGAGGAGCTCCGCGATGAACGCGTCCGCGTCGCCCGCATGCCCCAGCGCGCGGCTCGTCGCGACGAGCCGATGCCCCAGCACGGGCACGACGAGACGGTCGATGTGGTCGGGCAGGACGAACTCGTAGCCGTCGATGACCGCGAGAGCGCGAGCCGCACGCACGAGCTGCAGCGTGGAGCGGGGGCTCGCTCCGAGCCGGAGATCCGGGTGCGTCCGTGTCGCGCGCGCGATCTCGACGGCGTAGTGCGTGACCGCCGGCGACACATAGGCACGGCCGACGGTGTCCGTCATCCGCACGACGTCCTCGGCCGACACCACGGCACGCAGACTGTCGAGCGGATTGGCGGTCTCGCGGCGGGTCAGGAGCGAGACCTCCGCATCGGCCGACGGGTACCCCATGGAGATGCGCGCCATGAACCGGTCGCGCTGGGCCTCCGGCAGCGCGTACGTGCCCTCCATCTCGATCGGGTTCTGCGTCGCGACGACGGTGAAGGGGGACGCCAGCGGGTACGTCGTCCCGTCGACCGTGACCTGACGCTCCTCCATGCTCTCGAGCAGAGCCGACTGCGTCTTCGGCGAGGCCCTGTTGAT
>CAKTZW010000511.1 GCA_934636065.1 uncultured Labedella sp. | reverse complement strand
TCACCGCCGCCCCCGACCGGATCGGAACGAAAGGATCACCATGGCACTCGTGACGCCCGAGCGGCGCGCCAAGCGGGAGTCCCGCACGCCGGAGAGCCCCGCGCTCCCCGGTAGCCGGTCCCGCGGGTACTGGCTCTACCTCATCCCCGGCCTCGTGCTGTTCTCGCTCATCATCCTCATCCCCCTGGTGTGGAACGTGTACTTGAGCTTCACGGACTGGCGCGGGATCCGGCCGCCCGAGTTCATCGGACTCGAGAACTGGGTCGAGCTGTTCCAGGACGACAAGTTCTGGGCGTCCTTCCGCAACAGCATCGCGATGATCGTCGCGATGGTGATCGTTCCGACCCTGCTCGGCCTCGTGCTCGCCGCGCTGCTCTTCGACGTCATCGGGCGCAAGTTCGGCGGCCGGCTCGCGAGCTTCCTCCGCGCCACCTACTACCTGCCCCAGATCCTTCCCGTCGCCATCGCGGCGATCGTGATCGGGTGGATCCTCCGACCCGAGAACGGCGCGCTCAACACGGTCCTCGAACTGATCGGACTGGGCGACCTGCAGCGCAACTGGCTCGGCAGCCCCGACACGGCGCTGCTCAGCATCATGTTCGTGCTCGTGTGGGTCCAGATCGGCTATCCCGTCGTCATCTTCATGGCGGCTCTCCAGCGCGTCGACCCCGAGCTCTACGAGGCGGCGGAGCTCGACGGCGCCAACTGGTACCAGCGCTTCCGCTTCATCACGATCAGCGCCATTCGTCCCGAGATCTTCGTCGTCACGCTCACGTGCACGATCGCGGCGCTCAAGGTCTTCGGACCGATCTACGCGCTCACGGGCGGCGGACCCGGCACCTCGACGATCGTGCCGAGCTACTACTCGTACATCCAGTTCTTCCAGAGCCAGCAGGTCGGCTACGGCGCGACGATCGCGACGGCCCTCACGATCGTCGTCGTCATCGTCGCCGCGATCTTCATCCGAGCCCAGGCGCGCGTCGAGCGCGCGGAAAGCGAGCGCTGATGTCCTCGACACTGGCCCCCGTCTCGCCCGCCGACGAAGGCACGGTCCCGGTCACGTCCGGGAAGCCGACGCGTCGTCGCCGTTCCCACGTCAAGCGCACCGCCGCCGACTGGGTGTGGCTCGCGATCGCCGCCGTGGTCGCGGTGCTCATTGCGATCCCGTTCGTGATCATCCTCATCAACTCGTTCAAGTCGCCGACCGACTACAACACCTCCGGGCCGCTCCTGCTGCCGAAGGAGTTGTACTTCGACGGCCTCGCGAACTTCTGGAACCGCGTCGACTTCCCGCAGAAGCTTTGGAACAGCTTCCTCATCGCCGGCTCGGTCGCCGTGCTCGCCGTCGGTCTGTCGGTGCTCAACGCCTTCGCGCTCGGCATCGGACGCGTGAAGTACCGCACGGGCATCCTGCTGCTGTTCCTGCTCGCGGACCTCATCCCGCAGGAAGCGCTGCTCTATCCGCTCTATTACATGTTCAAAGAGGTGGGCCTCTACGACACCCAGCTCGCGATCATCATCATCTTCACGGTGATCCAGAGCGCGTTCGGCACCTACCTGCTGGCGTCGGTCTTTGGCACGTTCCCGAAGTCCGTGCTCGAGGCGGCGGCGCTCGACGGCGCGTCCCGCCTGCAGGTGCTCCTGCGCGTCGTCATCCCCATCTCGCGTCCGACGCTCAGCGTGCTGCTCATCTTCTTCTTCATCTGGACGTGGAACGAGTTCCTCATTCCGCTCACGTTCCTCGTGTCGAACGACAACCAGACGGTGCCCGTCGCGATCACGACCCTGCAGGGCGACCGCCTCATGGACGTCACCACGACGAGCGCGTCCGCGCTCCTGGGCCTCATCCCCACCCTCGTTTTCTTCCTCATCTTCCAGCGCACCCTCACGCGCGGCATCACGGCAGGAGCAGTCAAGTAGTCATGAAGTTCACCGATGGATTCTGGCGCGTGCGCCCCGGTGTCGATGCCCGATACGCCCAGGAGGCGTACGACATCGCCGCGGAGGGGGACACCCTCGTCGTGCACGCGCCGACCAAAGTCATCGAGCGCCGTGGCGACGTGCTCAACCGCACGCTCCTCTCGGTCACGCTCTCGAGTCCGCTCGAGGGTGTCGTGGGTGTGCGCGTCGACCACCACCAGGGCACGCCGCGCGACGGCGGCTTCGACCTCGTGGGCGCGGTCGAGGGCGTCGCCGAGGCGCGGCTCGACCGGGAGGACGGCGTCCTCACCTCGGGTCCGCTCTCGGCGCGCGTGACGCACGGCGCCCCGTGGAACCTGACGTTCGAGGCCGACGGGCGCACGCTCACCTCGAGCGGTCACAAGTCGATCGGGTACATGCAGCTCGGAGCGGGGT
>CAKTZW010000510.1 GCA_934636065.1 uncultured Labedella sp. | reverse complement strand
CATCTCTTCGACAAGGAGCGCGGGCGGGAGGTGCTCGTCGGCGACTTCCACGCCGCTCCCCTGACGGCGTCGAATGCGCTGCGCCGCAAGCAGATCGCCGGTGCCCACGCGGGGATGCGGGCGCTCGCGCCGGGCGCCCCGGCCCTCATGGTCGGCGACTTCAACTACCCGTGGTTCGTCAACAAGCTCGAGCGGCACCTGACCGACGCGGGCTTCCAACTCACGCGGAGCACCGAGCCGACGTACGTCCGGTACAAGTACTTCTCCGGCTACTTCGACTTCGTGACGTCCAACGGCTACCGGATCGAACGCGTCGACGTGCTGCCGTTCGGCGCGTCCGACCACCGACCCATCAGCCTCACGGCGCACCTCGCCGAGCGCTGAGGCGCCTCAGCGCGGGAGGAGCCCGCGGACGAAACCGGCCTGACCGACGTGCTGCAGATCGTCGGAGACCACGCTCACGAGCCGGACGCCGAGCGTCACGGGCGGGTCCCACGACTCGTCGACGACCCGGTCGAGGTCGTCGTCGCCGAGCGAGTCGAGGAACTCGATGGTGCGGTCGTGCACAGCCTCGTGGTACGCGGCCAGTCTGTCGGCGGACACCCCGCGCACGGCGGCGACCTCGTCTGAGGACATCGCGTAGCCCGTCTCCTCGTCGGGGAACGGCAGGGCGAACTCCCGCGCCCAGCCGCCCGCCGTCCAGACCTGCTCAGACGAGGCGGCGTCGGCCAGGTGATCGTCCTGGACGCGCGTGAGGTGCCACGCGAGCCAGGCGATGGAGTTCGCCTCGGCGCCGGGGCGGAACGTCAGCTCCTCCTCGCTCAACCCGTCGAGCACGCGCACGGTGCTGTCGCGGATCCGGTCGAACGCGTCGGTCAGGAGGTCTCGAGTCGTGGCCACGGTGGTGGATTCCCTTCGGTCGTCGTGGCCCCAGTCCACTCCGTCACGCGTCGCGCGGCAACCCCGGCGTCGCCGTTCGGGGAAGGGTCGCGGCGAACACCGAGGCGACGAGCATGAGCACAGCGGCCGATGCGAAGGCCGCCGGGTAGGAGAACGCGTCGAGTAGAGCGCCTGCCGCGAGCGGACCCACGATCGAGCCGACGTCCGCCGCGGCCTGGAAGACCGCGACGGGGGTGCCACGCCGACCTCCCGCGGCGTCACTCATGAGGGCGGAGGGCGCTGTGCCGATGAACGCGGCCGCTGCGCCGTAGACGACCAGGAGCGCGACGAGCATCCAGAGCTCCGTGACGAAGGGGATGGCCATCATCGTGACCGCTCCGAGCGCGAAGGCCCAGACGATCGCCGGTCGCCGCCCGACCGAGTCGACGAATCGACCGGCGGGGCCGAGCGCGAGAGTCTGCACGACGGCCGCGATCGCGAAGGCGATTCCCGTCCAGGCGGGCTCGCTGTGCAGGACCTCCACGACGAGCACGGGGACGAGAGCGCTGCGCACCCCCATCGCGGCCCACCCGGACGCCAGGTTCGCGACGCTCGCGACCTGGAACCGCCGATCCCGCAGCACCGAGCGCAGGCCGCCGCCATCGTCCTGCTCCCTCGAGTCCGCCGGTCCCTCGCCACGGAGCAGGATGAGACCGACCGCGCCCGCGACGGCCAGGGTCGCTGCGTAGAAGAAGAACGGCGCGGTGAGCGAGATCGTCGTGAGCAGGCCGCCGAGCGCCGGCCCCGCCATGCCGCCGATCAGGAAGCCGCCCTGCCAGAAGCCGACGGCACGCCCGCGCTGGGTCGACGATGTGACGCGGATGATGAGGGTCATCGCGGCGACCGAGAACATCGCGGAGCCGATCCCGCCGAGCCCGCGCAGCACGAGGACCTGCGGGTAGGACGTCGCGATCCCGACGGCCCCGCTCGACACCGCGACGATCCCGATGCCGACCGCGAGCACGATGCGCTCGCCCCATCGATCGACGAGCCGACCGACGACGGGCGCGGCCACGAGACGCATGACGGCGAACGCGGAGACCACCGCGCCCACCTCGACGTACCCGACACCGAACCCGCGCACGAACACCGGCAGGACCGGGATCACCACGCCGAATCCGAGCATGACGAAGAAGGCCACGACACCGAGGACGCGGACGTCGCGCGGGAGGCTCTCGCGGGCATCGCGGCCCGGACGGCGGAAGAGAGCGAGCGGGTCCCGGGTCATACGGCGGGGAACGCGGGGCGGAGCGAGGGCATGTCCCCACGCTAGCGCGATGGGAGGATGGCTCCGGAGCCGGAACGGACGGAGGAACGCGAGCGTGTCGAGAGCCCGAGAGTCGCCCGAGCGCGCGCCGCAGCGTCTCCGTCGGGTGATCGGTCGCGGGGCGGCCGCGGCGGCCGGCATCCTCGTCCTGACCGT
>CAKTZW010000509.1 GCA_934636065.1 uncultured Labedella sp. | reverse complement strand
GCGGGATCGGCCGAGCCGCCGCGCACCGCTTCGCGAAGGAGGGCGCGCGACTCGTGCTCGCCGCCCGGTCGGAAGCCAGCCTCGAGGAGGTCGCCGAGGAGTGCCGCGTGCGCGGAGCCGAGGTGCGCGTCGTCGTGACGGACGTCGCGGACGAGCGGCAGGTCGACGCGCTCGCGATCGCGGCGAACACCCACTTCGGCCGCATCGACGTGTGGGTCGCCAACGCCTCGGTGTTCAGCTACGGGTCGTTCGAGGAGACGCCGCCCGAGGTCTTCCGTCAGGTCATTGAGACGAACCTCTTCGGCGTCGTGTACTCGGCCCGTGCCGTCCTGCCGTACTTCCGGGCGCAGGGACGCGGCAGCCTCGTCATCACGAGCTCGCTCTTCGGGAAGGTGACGGCGCCGTACGTCGCGCCCTACGTCGCGAGCAAGCACGCGACCTTCGCGTTCGCGCAGATCCTCCAGGAGGAGCTGAAGGGCACGAGGATCCATGTCAGTGCCGTGCTCCCCGCCACGATCGACACCCCCATCTACCAGCACTCCGCCGACTCCCCGGGGGTGCGGATGTCGCCGCTGCCGCCGCTCGTGACGCCGAAGCGCGTCGCGAAGGCGATCGTCCGTGCGTCGCGCCCGCACGGCCCGAAGGCGAAGGTCGTCGGTCGCGTGCAGGGCTCGCTCATCGCGTTCAACGGCGTCGCTCCCGAGACCTACAAGCGTGCCGTGCGGCCCGCGATGCGCACGCTGGGGCTGCGGCGCACCGACTCGGGCCAGACCTACGGGAACGTCTTCGAGCCCGGCGGGCACACCAACAGCGAGACGGGCGGCTGGGCGCGGCGACGTCGACGTCGCTTTCTGCTCGTGTCCGGTGGGGCGCTCGCCGTGGCGGCCGCCGTGCGGGCGCTGCGCTCCTGAGGGCTGCTGCTCAGCGTGCCAGGGTGATCTCGTTCCAGGCGTGCAGCTCGCGCCAGTGCTCCGGAGACGGCGTGCGGGGAGGGACGGCGGCGGGCACCGGCTCGAGCACGTCGGCCGTGACGAGTGATTCGAGCTCCAGGCCCGTGACGGCGGCGACGTCGCCGACGGGGACCTGGAAGGTGCGGAACGGGCCGAGGGGAGGCGGCGCATCGTCACCGCGCACCCGCCGGTCGTCGTCGAGGTCGAGGTCCGCGAGCTGCGGCGACTGGTCGAGGAGGAACGCCGCCGTGCGGAGGGTCGGCTCCCCGTCAGCGCTCGTCGAGGCCGTCGTCCAGGCCGCGACCTTCCAGAACCGCAGCGGGATCCGGGTCCCGCGGTAGAGCGGGTCGTCGTCGTCCAGCACCGGACCGGTGAAGACGGACAGGCGCAGGTCATTGGTCTCGGCGTACGCCAGGAGGTGGTCCTCGAGCCCCACCCACAACTCCTTGCCCTGGTTGAACTCGGCGGCCTGCGGTGCCGCGTTCGTGTAGCAGAACGTGTCGACGTTCGCGGCGGCCGCCTCCGCCGGCTCGCCCCAGACGGGATCGCGGCGACGGACGAGGTGACCGCGGTCGAGGTCGTTACGGGCGTACACCGCCGGTCCCGTCTGCTCGTCGGCCGGCACGCGCTCATCGAGGTGCCAGTCGTCGCCGCGCTCCACCTCCACGATGCGCGCGCCGTCGATGTTCACGGCTGTGAGCAGCGCGAGCCGCCGCTCCGGGGCGAGCGCGACGGTGAAGTGGCGGTAGGGAAGCACGCGCACGTCGCGGCCGGTGGCCGACGGCAGCGGCACGGGTGCCGCGAGAAAGCTCTCGTCGTACCCCGGCGCCGGGGCGAGCGAGGCGGGCGGCGTGGAGGGGATCGGCATGCCGTCAGTGAAGCAGGACCGTGCGACATCCGGGTGAACGGCGGCCGCCGATCGACCACTCGCCGACCGTTCGTCGACCGGTTGGCGCCAGCCCACAACCCCCCAGACGATAGAACAGGCTGTCTAGCTTTCCGTCTACACTGTGGGGATGACGCAGCCGAGCGACCCGACCTCCGGCTACTGGTACGGACAAGAACGCCAGACGGCGCGCGCCGTCGACGTGCTCAACGCCCTCCGTCGATACCGCCAGGCCGAGACGGCGATGCGCCGCCGCACCCGCGAGGCCATGCGGATGGGGGAGACGGACCTGCTCGCCCTGCAGTTCCTCCTCCGCCGGTCGAAGGAGTCCGTCCCGGTGGGACCCCGCGACCTTGCGGCCTATCTCGGGATCTCGTCAGCGTCCACGACCGTCCTCATCGATCGCCTCGTGCGCAGCGGCCACCTCGAGCGGCACCCGCACCCGAGCGATCGCCGTGCTCTTCTGCTTGTTCCCACGGCCGCGACCGACGAGGAGGTGCGCGGGACCCTCGGCAAGATGCACACA
>CAKTZW010000508.1 GCA_934636065.1 uncultured Labedella sp. | reverse complement strand
CCTGCATGTAGCCGGAGCCGAGGACGCTCGAATGCTGCTGTCCGATGAGCGCCACGACCGGGACGTGGTCGAGCTTCGCGTCGTAGAGCCCGTTGAGCAGGTGGATCGCGCCCGGCCCCTGCGTCGAGATCATCACGCCGACGCCGCCCCCGTACTTCGCGTGGCCGACGGCCATGAAGGCCGCGTTCTCCTCGTGCCGGGCCTGGACGAACTCGATCCGGCCGGACCGCCGCAGGGCGCCGAGGACGCCGTTGATCCCGTCGCCGCTGTAGCCGAAGACACGCTCGACACCCCACGCCGCGACGCGCTCGACAACGACGTCGGAGACTGTCGCGTCGGCCTCGCCGGAGACCTGGGGCCGGTCGTCCTCCGGACTCACGGAAGACCGTTCGTGTCGCCCGCGGCGCTGTCCTGGGTGGCCGGAGCCGCGTCCGTCGGCTGGTCGTTGGCGTCGGCCGAGATACGACCCTCGTCTGCGGTCCGCTCGCCGATCTCGTCCGCGCCGTCTCCGGCCGCGTCGATCTCGGTGTCCTGACCCACATCGATCGAGCTGCCTCCGGTCCCGGCCTGCTCCACGACGGGGTCGCCCTCGAAGGGCAGTGGGGTGTTGACGTCGGACATGCGTTCCTCCGTTCTCCGGTCGTGTCGGCACGACCTCGTGTGCGCCACGCTAGGCGGGGCGACGCCCGTGCGGTCAGGGGCTTGACGTCGCTCCGCCGGGTGCGGATCCCACGCGATCGGCGCGGTCAGCGCGATTGGTCGACGGGGCGATGCCGAGCCCGGCATCGGGTCCGGGATCCGTCGGCGCGGGATGGACGTCCTGCTCGCCGCCCGGGAAGAGGGTGCGTGCGGCGTCGACGCGCCGGTCCACGATCGACGTGGGCGCCTCGAGGTGGACGGCGCCGCTCGGCACGATGCCCGCGCCGCCGAATCGTTCCATGACGCGCCACTGCGCCGCGACGTCCTCCCCGGAGTGGCTCTCCGGCAGCGCGTGCCAGAAGTCGAAGCCGCCGACCGAGACGAGCGCCTCGCGGTCGTAGAGGACGCACGCCCCAACCCACGCGACCTTGTACGCCAGCCAGTGGTCGCGGGCGATGCCGAGGGTCTCTGCGATGTGCGCGAGGTTCGCCGCGTTGTGGAGCGGCCACCGGTCGTGTGCGCGCGTCCCCGGGCGGACGCTCTCGGGCTCGACGCGACCCGACCATGCCTCGAAGGCGCTCGCCTCGTGGGGGCGACGGTCGGCGAGGAATGAGAGTCCCTGAACGGCCGAGCCCACGAAACCGCACCCGAGCGAACGGAGCGCCGACTGGAGCCGGGCGAGCAGGCCCGGTTCCAACCAGACGTCGTCGTCGAGGAAGAGGACGAGGGGCGCGGTCGCGCGATCGAGGAGGAACTGCCGCTGCTCGGCGAGCCCGCGCCGCTCGGGACGGTGCACGAGCGAGACCCGTCGCCCCTGGGCGCGCAGCACCCGCACCATCGCCTGCACGCTCGGATTCCGATCGCTCGCGAAGGACGGCGACTGGTCGCTGACGGTCACGTCGAACGGGGGATCGTCCTGCGCAGCGAGACCGGCGAGCGTCACCGCGAGCTCGGTCGTGCGCCCCACGGTCGGGATGAGCACGTCTACGACCGGCGCTGGGGGAGGCGCGGTGGAGGCCCATTCGCCGGACCAGCGACGGCTCGGCCCCGCCGGCCCGGTTCCCACCGGTCCCGTCGGCTCCGCTCCCACCGCCGCCGGGTCCGTCACGGTACAGCGTCTCCCCGGCGCGATCGGATGCGCTCGACCAGGGAGGTCGTCGAGTGCGACGAGACGTAGTCGACGATGCGCACCTCCCCGCCGTACCCCCGCACGACCGGCGTCTCCGCGAGCATCTCCGGGGTGTAGTCGCCGCCTTTGACATACACGTCGGGCGTCAGCCGTTCGAGGAGCGGGATCGGGGTGTCGGTCTCGAACACCGTGACGACGTCGACGCACTCGAGCGAGGCGAGCACGGACGCCCGATCGGCGGCGGCGTTGATCGGGCGCTCCGGGCCCTTGAGCCGCCGCACCGACTCGTCGCTGTTGATGGCGACGACGAGCACGTCGCCGAGGGCGCGGGCCTGGCGCAGATAGGTCGTGTGGCCGCGGTGGAGGACGTCGAAGCAGCCGTTCGTGAACACGATCCGTCGGCCGTCCCGCCGCTCGGTGTCGAGGAACTCCGCGAGCTCGTCGGCCTCGACGGCGACGGGGCCGTCGAGCGACAGCCGTCCCTCGAGGTCGGACGTCGAGCACACGGCCGTGCCGAAGCGGCCGACGACGACGTCGGCGGCGTTCTGGGCGACGGCCGACGCATCGGCGAGCCGCGCACCGCACACGAGCGCCC
>CAKTZW010000507.1 GCA_934636065.1 uncultured Labedella sp. | reverse complement strand
TACATGGACCTCGAAGCGGGAACGCCGATGAAGGACATCCCGGTCGACGCCGTCTTCATGGGCTCCTGCACGAACAGCCGGATCGAGGACCTGCGCGCGTTCGCATCGGTCATCCGCGGCCGCACGAAGGCGGAGAACGTGCGCGTGATGGTCGTGCCCGGCTCCGCCCGGGTGCGATTGGAGGCGGAGGCCGAGGGGCTCGACAAGCTCTTCCTGGACTTCGGAGCCGAGTGGCGCTTCGCCGGCTGCTCGATGTGCCTCGGCATGAACCCGGATCAGCTGGCTCCCGGTGAGCGGTGCGCCTCGACGAGCAACCGCAACTTCGAGGGGCGGCAGGGCAAGGGCGGTCGGACGCACCTCGTCTCGCCCCTCGTCGCGGCCGCGACCGCCGTGCGCGGGACGCTGTCGAGCCCGTCGGACCTGGAGGCCTGATCATGCAGAAGTTCGAGACCGTCACCGGTGTCGCGATGCCGCTCAAGCGGTCGAACGTCGACACGGACCAGATCATCCCCGCCGTCTACCTCAAGCGCGTCACCAAGACCGGTTTCGAGGACGCCCTCTTCGCGGGATGGCGCCAGGATCCCGAGTTCGTCCTCAATCGCCCCGAGTACGCCGGCGCGCAGGTCCTCGTCGCGGGGCCGGACTTCGGAACCGGGTCGAGCCGCGAGCACGCCGTGTGGGCGCTGCGGGATTACGGCTTCCGGGTCGTCATCAGCGCACGGTTCGCCGACATCTTCCGCGGCAACAGCGGCAAGCAGGGGCTGCTCGCCGCCGAAGTGGAGGAGAACGAGGTGGAGCGCATCTGGGCGATCCTCGATCAGGCGCCGGGAGCCTCGGTCACGGTCGACCTCGTCGCGCGCACGATCGTGGCGGGAGGCGAGAGCTTCTCGTTCCAGATCGACGACTACACGCGCTGGCGGTTGCTCGAAGGCCTCGACGACATCGGATTGACCCTCCGCAACGAGGAGGCGATCACGCGGTTCGAGCAGTCGCGCGCGGGATGGCGGCCGAGGACGATCCCGGCTCGCAGCCTGTGACGCGGGTGCACCTCACCGGCCGTCCGTCGTTCGTGGGCCGGTCGTCGAGCCGCGCCCGCTCGTCCGACGCATAATGGGCAGGTGTCTGTGAGCCCGTCCAGCCGTGTCCGGCGTTCCAATCCGGAGAAGTCCCGTCCGTCGTTCTTCTGGTTCCTCGCGGGGGTCGCGCTCCCGTTGAGCCGCGTGATGATGTCCATCCGCATCGAGAACGGTGAGAAGCTCCCGCGCTTCGGCCCCGCGATCATCGCGCCGAACCACTACTCGGAGATCGACCCCGTCGTGATCGGCCTCTCGGCCTGGAAGCTGGGACGGGCGCCGCGCTTCCTCGCGAAGTCCTCCCTGTTCAACGTGCGTTTCCTCGGGTGGCTCCTGCGGTCGTCGGGCCAGATCCCCGTCGAACGCGAGGGGTCGACGCGCGGCAACGACCCGATGGCGGCGGCAGCGCTCGTGGCGGAGCGGGAGCAGGTGCTCGTGGTCTATCCGGAGGGCACGTTGACACGCGACCCCGCGATGTGGCCGATGCGGGGCAAGACCGGCGCCGTCCGATTGGCGCTCCAGCACGGCATCCCGATCGTCCCCGCCGCCCACTGGGGCACGCAGCACATCATGGCGCGCTACTCGAAGAAGATCTCCTTCTTCCCGCCCAAGAAGGTCCGCGTGCGGTTCGGGGACACCGTGGACCTCTCGGCCTTCGAGGGCCGGCCCCTCGACGGGGCGACGCTCGCAGCCGCCACCGACGTCGTGATGGCGGCGATCACGCGGGAGCTCGAGGAGTTGCGCGGAGAGAAGGCGCCGGAGACGCGCTGGGACCCGACCAAGCGGGGACAGAGCGAGACGGGGCGCTTTGAGTCGTAGACAGCAACAGGCGCGAGTGACGGTCCTCGGCACCGGGAGCTGGGGGACGACCTTCGGGAAGATCCTCGCCGACGGCGGCGCGTCCGTGACGATGTGGGCACGGCGTGAGGAGGTCGCGAAGGAGATCACCCGATCGCACCGCAACAGCGACTACCTCCCGGGGATCACGCTGCCGCAGAACCTCACCGCGACGGCGGACCTGCGCACGGCGCTCGCGGGCGCATCGCAGGTGTTCGTCGCGGTGCCGAGCCAGACGCTGCGGGACAACCTGCTCGCCGTCCGGCCGCTGCTCGGACCGGACACGGTCGTCGTCTCGCTCATGAAGGGCGTCGAGAAGGGCACGGGATTGCGCATGAGCGAGGTGATCGTCGAGAGCCTCGGGATCGATTCCGGTCGCGTCGCCGTGGCATCCGGCCCGAACCTCGCGCTCGAGATCGCCCGGGAGCAGCCGACGGCGGCCGTGATCTCCTCCGACCGGCTCGAGAC
>CAKTZW010000506.1 GCA_934636065.1 uncultured Labedella sp. | reverse complement strand
GCCGGCCCCCGACGCCCCAGCAGAGTTGAGCGACGTTCCCGCGACGCACTGACGCCGACGCAAGGGCCCGGACTACGCTCGTCGCATGTCGATCCACGGACCTGCCACCCTGACCAGCTCGTCGCCGTCGCGGCGCGCACGCATCCGATGAGGGAGGCGGGGGAGCGCCGGGGACGTGCTGTCGTCGCGGGCGCCGGCGGGTTCGTGGGAAAGGCGCTCGTCGCCGACCTCCGGGCCCAGGGCTTCAAGGTGGTGACCGTCGGGCGGGCCTCGTCGGGGTCGGCCGCGGTGTCGTGGGGAGACACCGCGGCCCTCGACGCCGCCGTCGACGGCGCGGACCTCGTCGTCAACCTCGCCGGGAAGAACGTGAGCTGCCGGTACTCGGCGCGCAACCGCCGCGAGATCCTCCACTCCCGCACGGCGACGACCTCCGCGATCGCGCGTTCGATCGGGCGGGCCGCGCTTGCTCCGCCGCTCTGGATCAACGCCAGCACGGCGACGATCTACCGGCACGCGATGGACCGACCCATGACGGAGTCGACCGGGGAGATCGGGACAGGCTTCTCCGTCGGTGTGGCGACGGCGTGGGAGCACGCGTTCTTCGCTCCCGACCTTCCGAGCACCCGACGCGTCGCCCTGCGGATGGCGATCGTGCTCGGCCACGGCTCGGCACTCGCGCCCCTCATCGGACTCGCGCGCGTCGGCCTCGGCGGTCGGCAGATCGACGGCCGCTGGTGGGCGCCGCGCGAGAAGCGCGCGGCGGGCGCGTTCCACGAGTTCCGGCCGACGTCGGGTCACCAGATGTTCAGTTGGGTGCACCTCGACGATGTGCTCGGCGTCGTCCGGCACGTCCTCGGCGACGACTCGATCGATGGCGCGCTCAACGTCGTCGCCCCGAACGCTGTCGACAACGCGACGCTCATGGCGATCGTCCGCCGTGCCGTCCGGGCGCCCGTCGGCCTGCCGCTGCGGCGCTGGATGATCGAGCTCGGCGCCCTCGGCATGCGCACGGAGTCCGAACTGCTGCTCAAGAGCCGCTGGGTGGCTCCGGAGCGACTCACGGCCGCCGGGTATCGCTTCCGCCACCCGGAGCTCGCCGAAGCCGTCGAGGCGGTCGTGCACGCCGACCGGTGAGCGAGCCGCGCCCGTCGGCCGTGCGCGACGTGGCCGGGGCCGTGGGACAATGTTGTGTCCACCGAACCGCCCCTGACGTGAGGACCGCGTGAGCCCCCGAGCGACAACGGCACTCCAGCCCGCCTCCACCGCCCCGGCGTCGATCCGCAACTTCTGCATCATCGCGCACATCGACCACGGCAAGTCGACGCTCGCCGACCGCATGCTGCAGATCACGGGCGTCGTCTCGGATCGCGACATGCGCGCGCAGTACCTCGACCGCATGGACATCGAGCGCGAGCGCGGCATCACGATCAAGAGCCAGGCCGTGCGCATGCCGTGGGCGGCGGGCGCGCAGGCCCACACGCTCAACATGATCGACACCCCGGGCCACGTCGACTTCACGTACGAGGTCAGCCGCTCGCTCGCCGCGTGCGAGGGTGCGGTGCTCCTCGTCGACGCGGCGCAGGGCATCGAGGCGCAGACGCTCGCGAACCTCTACCTCGCGCTCGAGAACGACCTGACGATCATTCCGGTGCTCAACAAGATCGACCTGCCCGCGGCCGACCCCGACAAGTTCGCGGCGGAGCTCGCGGGCCTCATCGGCGGCAAGCCCGAAGACGTGCTGCGCGTGAGCGGCAAGACGGGCCAGGGCGTCGAAGAGCTCCTCGATCGCATCGTGCAGGAGATTCCGGCCCCGAAGGGCGATCCGGATGCTCCGGCCCGGGCCATGATCTTCGACTCGGTCTACGACGCCTATCGCGGCGTGATCACCTACGTGCGCATGATCGACGGCAAGCTCGAGCCGCGCGAGCGCATCCAGATGATGTCGACGCGCGCCACCCACGACGTGCTCGAGATCGGCGTCAGCTCGCCCGAGCCCGTGGCGACGGCCGGTCTCGCGGCCGGTGAGGTCGGGTACCTCATCACGGGCGTGAAGGACGTGCGCCAGTCGAAGGTCGGCGACACCGTCACGACCGCGTCGAAGCCCGCGGCGGAGGCGCTGTCGGGCTACACCGACCCGCTGCCGATGGTGTTCTCCGGCGTCTACCCGATCGACGCGAGCGACTACCCCGACCTCCGCGAGGCGCTCGACAAGCTGAAGCTGTCGGACGCGGCGCTGCAGTACGAGCCCGAGACCTCCGTCGCGCTCGGGTTCGGGTTCCGCTGCGGGTTCCTGGGGCTCCTCCACCTCGAAATCATCCAAGAGCGTTTGAGCCGCGAGTTCAATCTCGACCTCATCGCCACCGCCCCTTCGGTGGTCTACGAG
>CAKTZW010000505.1 GCA_934636065.1 uncultured Labedella sp. | reverse complement strand
GCTACGGCCTCACCGAGACCACCGCTCCCGCGAGCGTCAACCTCACCACCCGGTCGAAGATCGGCACGGTCGGCCCGGCCCTCCCGGGCGTCGGGATCCGCGTGATGGACGACGGCGAGATCGAGGTGTCGGGCATCAACGTCTTCCGCGAGTACTGGAAGAACCCGGAGGCGACGGCGGCCGCGTTCGACGGCGAGTGGTTCAAGACGGGAGACCTCGGGGCGTTCGATTCGGAGGGCTTCCTCACGGTGACGGGTCGGAAGAAGGAGATTATCGTGACGGCGGGCGGCAAGAACGTCGCCCCGGCCGCGCTCGAAGACCCCATCCGCTCCAACCCCGTCGTCGGCCAGGTCGTCGTGGTCGGGGATCAGAAGCCCTTCATCTCGGCGCTCATCACCCTCGACCCCGAGATGCTGCCGACGTGGCTCGAGAACAACGGAGAGGACCGGGGGCTCTCCCTTGAGGGCGCGGCCACGAACCCGGCCGTGCTCGCCGAGATCCAGCGAGCGATCGACGCCGCCAACACGAAGGTGTCGCGTGCCGAGTCCGTCCGCAAGTTCGTCGTGCTCCCGATCGAGTTCACCGAGGCCTCCGGGCGGGTCAGAACCAGGTCGACTCGCGCACCTGCTTCATGGCTGCGCGGCGGTTCTCCTTGTCGAGACGATCGAGATACAGCCGACCGTCCAGGTGGTCGGTCTCGTGCTGCAGCGCCTGCGCGAGCAGGCCCGTTCCCGACACCTCGATCGCGTTCCCGTCGAGATCGATCCCCGTGACGCGAGCGAAGGGGTACCGTTTCGTCGGGTACCACAGCCCCGGAACGGAGAGGCAGCCCTCGTCGACGGGCTCCGGTTCGCCGTCGACCTCGACGAGCACGGGGTTGATGACGTATCCGATGTCGCCGTCGATGTTGTAGCTGAAGGCGCGGAGGCCGACGCCGATCTGGTTCGCCGCGACACCTGCCCGACCCGGGAGGGCGACGGAGTCGACGAGGTCCTCCACGAGACCGCGGACCTTGTCGGTGATCTCGCCGATCGGCTCGCACGCCGTCTTGAGGACGGGGTCGCCGAACAGCCGGATCTCGCGCTCAGCCATCGGCCTGGCCCCGGACGGGACGGCGAGCGGGAAGGCCCTCGACGACGAGGGCGGAGAGCTCGCGCGCGGCGCGGCGGGTCTCCGGCCGGAGAGCGGTGAACGAGATCGCCGCTCCCGTCGCCAGTTGCGGGTCGAAGGGAATGCGCACGATGCTCCTCACGCGGGATTCGAAGTGCTTCTCGATCTCGTCGAGGCGCACGGCCGGGGTCCCCGGCGTCGTCGAGTTGATGACCACCACGGCGTGCGCCGCGAGCTCCGGGTACCCGTTGGCCTCGAGCCAGGAGATCGTCTCGGAGGCGGATCGCGCCTCGTCGACGCTCGTCCCGGAGACCACGACGAGGGTGTCCGCGTGACGCAGCGTGGCCCGCATGACGGAGTGCACGATGCCCGTGCCGCAATCCGTGAGCACGATCGAGTAGTACTGCGACGCGAGTCGGGCGACGACGTCGTAGTCGTCCTCGTCGAACGCCTGGGACAGGTGCGGGTCGGTGTCGGAGGCGAGCACGTCCAGGCGGGTCTCGTCGCGGGAGACGAGGCCCGAGAACTCGCTGTATCCGGTGACGCGGTCGGCCTGGCGGACGAGGTCGCGCACGGTGTGCTCGCTCCGTTTCGCGATCCGTTCGGCCAGGGTGCCCCTGTCCGGGTTGGCGTCGACGGCGATGACGCGATCGTCGCGCGCATCCGCGAGGGCCATCCCGAGCAGCGTCGTCACGGTCGTCTTCCCGACGCCCCCCTTGCGCGTCATCACCGGGACGAAGCGGGCGCCGCCCGCGAGCGGCTTGGCGATCCGCGCCGTGAGGGCGTTCCGTGCCCGGGCGGCCTTGGAGTCGCGCACCCGGACGCGTCGACCGGACAGGTCGAACAGGAGCTTCTGCCAGAACCCCTCCGGTTCCCGCCGAGCCTCCCGGCGGTCGTCGAGCAGTCGTTCCGCCGTCAGCATGGAGGAGGACTCCGGTGCGCCCGCGAGGGCGCGGGCCACGCTCAGCCCCGCGTACGCGGGAGCCGCCGGAGGCTCGTCGATCGTCTCGTCGCGCTCGGAGCGCTCCTCGGGGGTGGCGACGGCGACGGAGCTCGTGTGCGGCTCGAGCTCGTCGGAGGTCACCGGCTCCCCGTCGATCGCCACCGCTCGCTCGTCCGCCGGGATCTCCTGCTGCTCCGCGGGCGGTAGGTCGATGACAAACTCCGCCCCCACCAGGCGGGGTGTCGGGGCGGGCGTCTCCGCGCCCGATGCCGTCGAGTAGTCAGCGTTCCGCTCCGTCGCCGAGGTCGAACCGGCCGAGCGAGTCGTGCCC
>CAKTZW010000504.1 GCA_934636065.1 uncultured Labedella sp. | reverse complement strand
GTTGACGAGCCGGTTCGCCGTCGCCCGCACCTCGCGGCGTTGCCGCATCGCCTCCCACGAGGCCACGGTCTCCGCTGCGCCCATGAGCGAGAGCATGGCGCTGATGGCCTCGCCGTCCCGGACGACGACGCGGTGCACTCCCCTCACTTCGCGCGCCTTCGCCGTCACGCCGAGTCGACCGGCCGCGCCGACGAGCGCCATCGCCGACTCGTTGCCCGGGCAGGTCACCTCGAGGGCCGAGGAACGGCCGGGGTCGGTGAGGGATCCGGCCGCGAGGAAGGCGCCGCGCCAGACGGCGGCGATCTCATCGCGCGAGCCCGTCGTGAGCCGGTTGGGCAGGCCGCGGACCGGGCGACGGCGCGCGTCGAGGAGCCCGGTCTGCCGCGCGAGGGTCTCCCCTCCGTCGATGACGCGGACGAGGTAGTACGGCGTGCGGCGCGACCCGGACGGCGAGACCACGCTGCCCTCGCTGCGCATGCCGTAGAGCTCGACGAGGTCGCGTCGAACTCGCGTGGCGAGCTCGGCCGTCTCGAGCTCGGCCTCGATCGCGATGCGACCGGAGATCACGTGCAGTCCCCCGCTGAACCGGAGGATCGACGCGAGCTCGGCGGCGCGCACCGACGTGCGGGTCTCGCGCACGCGGGTGAGTTCCGCCTTGACGTCCGTCGTGAGGGCCAATCTTCGTCCTTCGTTCCGTGGTCGGGTGGTCGCTCAGGCGACCGTCATTCGCGGCCGAGGTCGCGATGGTTGAGGCTCACCGCGACGCCCTCGAGCTGCGACAGTCTGCTCGCGAGGTACTCCGTCATCGCCACCGAGCGGTGCTTACCGCCCGTGCACCCGAGGGCCACGACCGCATGGCGCTTGTTCTCCCGCTGGTAGCCGTCGAGCACCGGGACGAGTGCCTCGAGGAAGTGGTCGAGGAACTCGGTCGCGCCCTCCCTGCTCAGCACGTACTCGCTCACCGGCTCGTCGAGCCCCGTGAGCGCCTTCAGCTCGGGGACCCAGAAGGGGTTCGGGAGGAACCGGGCGTCGGCGACCATGTCGGCGTCGGGCGGGAGCCCGTACTTGAACCCGAAGCTCATGATGGTGAGGTGGAGCGACGGCGCGCCCTCCTCGGAGAACAGGTCCCGGATCTTGGTCGCGAGCTGGTGGATGTTGAGATCCGACGTGTCCACGACGATGTCGGACGACTCGCGGATGGCCGCGAGCCTGCTGCGCTCGATGCGGATGCCGTCGACGATCGTGCCGGATCCCTGGAGGGGGTGCGGCCGCCTCACCGCCTCGAAGCGGCGCACGAGTACGGCGTCCGACGCGTCGAGGAAGAGGATGCGGACGTGGGTCCCGTCGCGCATGCTCTGCACGATGTCCTGCAGGGCCGCGAAGAAGTCACGGCCGCGCACGTCCACAACGGCTGCGATCTGGGGGATCGCCCCTTCGGCCCGCTCGGCGAGGTCCGTGAGCGGACGCAGCATCTGGGGCGGGAGATTGTCGACGACGTACCAGTCGAGGTCCTCGAGGACGTTGGCGGCCGTGGAGCGGCCGGCCCCCGACATGCCGGTGACGACGAGGACCTGCTGGGGTGTCGGCGGTTCCTCGACCACGCCCCACCTCGTTCCTTCACCGGAGTCCTGAACGCCCTCCAGCCTAGTCATTCCTCAGCCGGTCGTGGACGGCCGTCGCGAGCTGCGGACCGATGCCCTTGACCTCGGCGATCTGCTCGGGCGTCGCCGCCTTGAGCCGAGACACCGAGCCGAAGGCCGTCAGAAGCTGCTTCACGCGGGACGGCCCGAGACCCGGGATCTCACCAAGGACGGAGGAGATGTCGCGACGACGACGCTGCCGCTGGTAGCTGATGGCGAAGCGGTGCGCCTCGTCGCGGACGCGCTGGATGAGGAAGAGCGCCTCGCTTCCGCGCGGCAGGATGACGGGGAAGTCGCTGTCGGGTGTCCAGATCTCCTCGAGACGCTTCGCGATCCCGGCGAGGGTGATGCCCTCGACGCCCGACTCCTCGAGCGCCCGCTGCGCCGCGGCGACCTGGGGAGCGCCGCCGTCGACGAGCAGCAGCTGCGGCGGGTAGGCGAACTTCTTCGGCTTGGCGACGGCCTCCACCTCGCCGTCCGCGAGCGGGTCGGTCGTGATCTCGGGCTCGTCGGGGTCCGGCGCCCCGCGCAGGTACGCCAGGCGCCGGGTGAGGACCTGATGGATCGAGTCGGTGTCGTCCGTCGACGAGGCGATCGAGAACCGCCGGTACTGATCCTTCCGCGGCAGACCGTCCTCGAAGACCACCATCGACGCGACGATGTTGGTCCCGGACAGGTGCGAGACGTCGTAGCACTCGATGCGCAGCGGCGCCTCGGTGAGCTCGAGCGCCTCTTGCAGGTCGGTGAGCG
>CAKTZW010000503.1 GCA_934636065.1 uncultured Labedella sp. | reverse complement strand
GAACGGCACGTCGAGCTGGATGGACACGGCGCGGCAACGGACACGGGACGCTCCAGAATATCGGATAAAGACTGAACACCGCCTCCACCGGGGTCGGCGTCGCCGCCGGGACGAAGCGCCGCTCGCCCATAGGATTGTCAGAATCGAGAAGGGGGGCCGGATGAGGATCCAGAACGCGTTCCGCGTCGGGCTGATCGGCACCCTCGGCGCCGGCCTCGGTCTGCTCATCCTCTTCTCGATCGTCAACCTGCAGACGATCCTCGTCTACATCGGCGCCGCTCTGTTCCTCGCCCTCGGTCTCGACCCCATCGTGACGTGGCTCGAACGCCGGGGGCTCCCCCGCTGGGCCGCTCTCGTGATCGTGGTCGTCGTCCTCCTCGCCCTGTTCGGCGGTCTCGTCTGGATGGTCGTCCCGATCATCGTCGATCAGATCAGCGAGCTCGCACGGCTCGTGCCGGTCCTGCAGCGGCAGGTGAGCTCGAACGAGTTCATCGAGAACCTGCGCGATCAGTTCCCGTTCCTCAACGTGGACCTCATCATCACCGAGGCCGGCTCCTTCATCACGGACAACATCACTAACATCGGCAGCGGAGCGGTCCAGGTGGTCATCGCGATCGGCTCCGGATTCTTCGGCGCGCTCATCGTCCTCATCCTGACGATCTACTTCACCGCGTCGCTCCCGGCGACCAAGCGCGGCCTGTACCAGTTGGTACCGGCGACCAAGCGCGAGCGCTTCGCGGACCTCGCCGAACAGATCACCGACTCGGTCGGCCGCTACGTCACGGGACAGGTCACCATCGCGGCGTGCAGCGGCATCCTGAGCTACATCGCGCTGTCGATCATGGACGCCCCGTTCCCGCCGGTGCTCGCGTGCCTGGGGTTCTTCTTCTCCCTGATCCCCCTCGTCGGCACGCTCACCGGGTCGATCATCATCTCGCTCGTGTGCCTCATCCCGGGACTCGGCTCCCCCGTCACCGCGCTCGCCGCCGCGATCTACTACCTCGTCTACATGCAGATCGAGGCGTACGTCCTGAGCCCCAACATCATGAAACGCGCCGTCGCCGTGCCCGGAGCGGTCGTCGTCATCGCGGCTCTCGCGGGCGGCTCGCTCCTCGGCATCCTCGGCGCGCTCATCGCCATCCCGACGGCCGCCGCGATCCTGCTCATCATCAAGCAGGTCGTGATCCCCCGTCAGAACGAGCTCTGACGACCCGCCCTCGGACGATCAGTCGGCGGGCCATCTCTCGGGCAGCGGCAGCGCGTCGGGGTTCACGACGCGCACGATCTCGGTGAGCACCCGGCGCGTGAGGTTCTCCCCCACCCACAGATGCTTTCCCCCGTCGACGGGGACGAGCTCGGCGGACGGGACGGACGAGAACCGCTCGGCCGCCTCCGCGGGACGCAGGTAGTCGTCGAACTCGGGGATCAGCGCGATCAGCCGACGTCGGTCGCCCTCCCACGCCGCGACATCCTCCGGGGTGGCACGGTGCAGCGGCGGCGAAAGCAGGATCGCTCCCTCGACGGCGTGGGATCGGCCGTACGTGAGCGCGAGCTCCGTTCCGAAGGACCATCCGAGTAGCCACGGCCGGGGAAGGCCGCGCTCGGTCACGACGTCCATCGCCGCGGCGACGTCCGCCTGCTCCGCCACTCCGTCGCCGAACGCGCCATCGCTCGTCCCGCGCGCGGACGACGTGCCGCGTGTGTTGAAACGGAGGACGTTGAGGTGGGCGAGCGCCGGTAGACGCGCCGCGGCCTTCCGCAGGATGTGCGAGTCCATGAAGCCGCCCGCCGTCGGCAACGGGTGGAGCGTGACGAGGGTCGCGACGGCGTCAGCGCCCTCCGGACTCGCCAGTTCCCCGACGAGGGTGAGCCCGTCGCTCGTGTGGAGCTCGATCTCCTCACGGCGGGCCGGCAACTCGACCCCGCCCCTGATCTCGACGCTCATGCTCCGACCTCCGTCGATCCCCGATTCAACCGATCCTCCAGCAGTGCGAATGCCAGTGCCGACGCGCGGCGAGGTCGGCGGCGTCACCGAGCGGACCGTCGGCTCGCCACGCGACGACGTGCGCGACGCCGGCGTCGACCGACAGGCCGCAGCCGGGGCACACGTACTCCTTGACGGAACGGCTCGCCGCGACGGGCTGGACCCACCAGGAGACCCCGCGGCGGACCTCGGTGCGCTTCCATCCCGAGAGCAGCGCCGACAGATCCGGTTCGTCCCGGTCCGGCTCGCGTGGCGCGCGACGCGATCGATTGCTGCGTGGCATGGTGTTCGTTCCGTCCTCGGTGGCGACGCCGTCCGCCACCGCTGTCTTCAGGTGAGGCGACCGCACACCGGTGAGAGGCGGAGCTGTGACTGGCGGTGACATGGCGTCGGCACGAACGGGGACGC
>CAKTZW010000502.1 GCA_934636065.1 uncultured Labedella sp. | reverse complement strand
GCCTCGACCGGGAACTGGTGCGGGCGGCACTTGATCTCCTGCATGCCGAGGACGTCGATGTCCGCCTGGACCAGCCAGTCGACGACGCGCGCCGAGCGCGCTCTGATCGAGTTCACGTTCCAGGTGGCGATCCGCATGCCTCAACGCTACCGGCTGCCGCCGACACGTCCGGCCGGGGGAGACCCTCCTGCCGGCGGTCAGCTCGGTGCGGAGGAGCCTCGTCACACCCAGCGCGGACCGACGACGGGCGGGACGTCGGCGGGAGTGTGACTCGCGGCGAGCGCCTCGGCCGACTCCCGGATCGCGTCCGCGACGGTGCGCACGGCGAGACGCTCCGCCTTGTCGGGCCGCAGGAGCATGAGGACGTGGCGGAACGCCTCGACGCCCGTGAGTGGACGCGTGACGATCCCCCGCTCCGGCCCGGAGGCGGTGAACCGCGGGGCGAAGGAGATCCCGATGCCCTGCGCCACGAGCGCCTCCGCGATGACGTTGTCGGAGATGCGCTGGACCACGTCGATCTCGCTCTGAGTGACGGCCTCGAGCTCGTGCAGGAGGAGATCGAACGCGAACTGCTCCGGGACACCGATCCACGGCTCGCCGACGACGTCCTGCGGTGTCAGCTCGCTCTTTCCCGCGAGACGGTGGCCGACGGGCAGGACGACGTCGAGCGGCTCGCTCAACAGATACACGTTCCGCAGTCCCCGGCCGCTCCACGAGCGTTGCCCCGGCAGCGAGTACGCGATGACGATGTCGTAGTCGGCGGTGAGGCTCGGGAAGTCCGTCATGTCGGCGTCGCGGTTCGTGAGCTCGACGGTGAGACCGGGGAGCCGGGAGAGTGCGGCGATCGCCGGCGGCACGAACGTCTGGCCCGCGGTCGGGAAGGTGGCGACGGAGACGTGGCCCGTCGGATCGCCGATGTACTCGTCCCACGTCGCCTGCGCGCGGGCGATCGCCGCCGCGACGTCCACCGCGCTCGCCGCGAGAGCTCGCCCGGCGTCGGTGAGCACGATGCCGCGTCCGCTGCGCTCGGTGAGCGGCAGTCCCGCCTCCCGTTCGAGCAGCTTGAGCTGCTGCGAGACGGCCGACGGAGTCCGGTGCGTGGCGCTCGCGACGGCGTGGATCGACCCGCGCTCGGCGAGCTCGCGAAGGAGATCGAGGCGGCGCACGTCCATGTAGCAACTCTACCGAGTGATTGCAGTTTTATTCGCTTGTCGTTCACGGTGCGGGGGTGCTTAATGAAGGGGTACAACGGTTCCCGATCGGAAAGGACACTTCCATGACCGTTTTCCTCCTCACCCTCGGTCTCGTCTCCGTCTCCGCCATCGCGGGAACCCTCGTGACGGCCGCTCGCGACGGATACCGCCGTATGCCGGAGCGCCGCTACAACCTCGTCTGAGGTCCCCATGCCCGCCGACGCGCGGGCCCCGCTGCTCCCAGGGTCAACAGAGCGGCGGGGCTCGCGCGTCGTCGTCTGCGCCGCGCTGCCCGCGATCCGCGGAACCGCCCCGCTAGACTCGGTTCCCGTGACCGATGCACGCGAGCGACTGATCGACTTCATCAAGCGGGACGCCGTCTTCCACGGCGATTTCACGCTGACGAGCGGCAAGAAGGCCTCGTACTACGTCGACATGCGTCGCGTGAGCCTCGACCACCGTGTCGCCCCCCTCATCGGTCAGGTCATGCTCGACCTCATCGCCGACGTGCCCGACGTCGCCGCCGTCGGCGGACTGACCATGGGTGCCGACCCCATCGCCTCCGCCATCCTGCACCAGGGGGTCGCCGTCGGCCGGGCCTATGACGCCTTCGTCGTGCGCAAGCAGCCGAAGGACCACGGCCGCGGTCGCCAGGTGGAGGGCCCGGACCTCGCCGGGAAGCGCGTCATCGTCGTCGAGGACACGTCGACCACGGGCGGCTCGCCGCTCACGGCCATCGAGGCGCTGCTGAAGGTGGGTGCCGAGATCGCGGGCGTCGCCGTCGTCGTGGACCGCAACACCGGGGCGCGCGAGATCATCGAGAACGCGGGCTACCCCTACTTCGCCGCGCTCGACCTGACCGATCTCGGGCTGAGTTAGATGAGCGACGGGACGGGGCGGGGATCGCGATTCCCCTCCGACGGCGAGGAACCGGAGATCTTCCGGGGAACGGGCGCCGACGATGCGGACGACCCGCAGACCGAGGACATCGAGATCGTCGACGACGGTGCCGACTGGTTGGCGTCGCAGCTCGCCGCGTTGCCGCCCGACACCACCGAGTTGCCCATCGTCGCCGCCGATCGTGACGGCGAGAGCGACGCCGACGAGCACGAGGACGCCGACGAGGAGGCCGGGGAGTCCGTTGGCCCCGACACCGCCTGGCCGGGCGCCCGTCCCGTCGACGCGACCGTCGCGGGGGGAGGACTCGGAC
>CAKTZW010000501.1 GCA_934636065.1 uncultured Labedella sp. | reverse complement strand
GCTGCTGGCGCTGGTCGTCGCCGCGATCACGGCGCCGACGACCAGGAGGAGCACGAGGGTCTTGTTCGGTCCGAGGAGGCGGCTGACCCGGTGGAAGAAGGCGGCCACGACACGACCGATCGGCGTGCGCCAGTCCGTGAGCTGCTGGCGCCCGACGGTCCGGTCGTGCCGCAGCTCGCCCTCTGGTCCTGCCTCGTCGGGGCCGGGCCCGCGCAAGAGGCTCTTGTCGCTCATCGTGGAACTCCTCGTGATCGTCCGTGAAGAGCGAGGCTAGCGCGGGTCGAGAGGAGCACGCCCCTCGGCCGCCGGGGATGGCGCCGCGCCGACCGAGCGGGTATGGCGGTGCGGTGCTGTCCGCGGGGGCGGGACCCGCAACCTCCGCCATGGCGGAAGATGGACGAGTGAACACGACGCACGGCACCAGCGAGCAGACCGGCCGGATCGTCCTCGTCCGACACGGCGAGACCGAGTGGAGCCGGTCCGGCCGGCACACCGGATCGACGGATCTCCCCCTCACGAGCGTCGGTGAGCAGCAGGCGATGCTGCTCGGCACGGTGCTCGACGCTGCCGACTTCGGTCTCGTCCTGACGAGCCCGCTCGTGCGAGCGCGCCGGACGGCGGAGCTCGCGGGATTCCCGGACGCCGTCGTCGAGCCGGGCCTCACCGAATGGGACTACGGCGCGTACGAGGGGCGCACGACGGCCGAGATCAGCGCGGAGCTCGGGCGTCGGTGGGACCTGTGGCACGACGGCGTCCCGGCCGGCGCGACGCCCGGTGAGAGCGCGACCGACGTGCGGGCCCGAGCGGAACGCGTGCTGGAACGCGCCACGGTGGCGCTCCCCGACGGGGACGTGATCCTGTTCGCGCACGGCCACATGCTCCGCGCCATCGCGATCGCCTGGGTCGGACTCGCGCCGTCCGCCGGCACGATCTTCGCGCTGTCGACCTCGACTCTCAGCGTGCTCGGCTTCGAGCACGACCGCCCCGCCATCCGGGTCTGGAACGCGCCGGTCCAGCACTGACGATCCGGCTCCGAGGATCGGCGGGACGTGCCGATCGACGACCGCTCGCCACGCCGCCGCCTCGAGTCGCGATAGCGTGAGGGGGTGGATGGGATGCTCGGTCGTGTCGGAGAGATCGCCGAGGTGTTCACATGGTTGGGGCTCTCCACCGGCGTCATCGTTCTGCTCGTGGGGCTCGTGGTGCGCCTCTTCGAGGGCACGTGGTCGAGCGCCGTCGCCGACGTCGCCGAGATCGACGGCGACCTTCAGCTCGCCTGGCTCGCCGACGACGGCGACGTGTACCGCCGCTTCCTCGATCCGGACGAGCGCGCGACCGTGGGCGAGGCGGAACACGTCACCGTGCATTACCGTCGCGACCGCCCGCTGCAGGCGCATCTCGACAAGCGCACCCACGGCTCGCGGGTGCTCGTGCTGCTCGGCATCATTCTGACGGCTGTGGGGGTCCTCGCGGCGATCGCCCAACTCCTCGTGGTCGTCGCCCAGGGCTGAGTTCCGATCGGGAATACCGGAGGGGGGTGCCCGGTTGTCCCACATGACGGCCGATCGAGCGACGGCCGCCCGTCTGGGCCACCGATCCCCGCGCATGACGCTGGGGCAGCCGAGAACACGGCCGGACAGACTCGCTGGGCAGCGCCGCCCGAAGCACCATCGCTGAACCGGGAGAGGAGTGCGCCATGGGCAGGACCATCATCGAATTCGAAGACGAGCACGGAGTCGTCACTCGGTACCGTCGCCACGAGAACGGCCGCGGGAACGTCGCGACGTCGGCACGCGTCGACGGCTCGACCCTCGTCGAGTCGACCGCCTACGTCGAGTCGGGGGCCCGCATCGGCCGCAACGCCATCGTCAGCGGCGGCAGCTGGATCGATCGCGACGCCGTCGTGTTGGACCACGCGATCATCGGGGCCGGCGTGCACGTGGGAGAGGGCGCCGTCATCGGCCGTGGCGCCGAGATCGGGAGCTTCTCCCGCATCGGCGCCGGGGCCACCATCGGCGACTTCGCGCGGCTCTCCAACGACACGAAGGTGCCCGACGGCGGCGACGTGCCCGCCGGACGGATCCCGCGGGTCCTCCCGCGCGCGCGTTCGGCGGCCTGATCGGCCCACGCGGATCACCGCTCAGGCGGATCACCGCGGAGAAGGACACCTGAGCAGGGCCGTCACGGGATCGTGACGGCCCTGCTCACGTGTTCGAAGACCATGCTTGTTCGCGTCGATGCCACGAAGGGGTGCGCGGAGAGGTGGTCGAGCACGAAGTCGCGGACGTGCGCGCTGTCGCGTGCCGCGATGTGCAGGATGAAGTCCTCGGAGCCCCCGAGGAAGAACAGTTGGAGCACGTCGGGCATCCGCCGCAGCTCGGCGCTGAACTCCGCCATGCGATGGCGGGCACCCGACCGCACGGTCACGCTGATGAGGGCCTGCAGTCCGA
>CAKTZW010000500.1 GCA_934636065.1 uncultured Labedella sp. | reverse complement strand
GCACGGTTCATGGTGACGGTTTGGGTGCCGCGGGTGTCGGCGAGGCGTCGGACGGTGGCGGCGCTGACAGGGGTGTCGAGTCCGTCGATGGACCCGACGCCGTGCTCGTCGTCGAGGGCGTCTTGGGTGATCGTGACGATGACCGCGGGTGCAGACCCGGCGAGCTCGGGTGCGTCCGCGACACGGGACGCGGCGCTGAGGACCGACGCGAGGGAGTCGTGTCGGCTCTGATCCGGGCGACGCGTATCCGCCATCACCTCCGCAGGGACGGGTTCTTCCGTGAATGTCACCGCACGCATGTGGGCGTCGGTGAGGCGTTTGAAGGTGGCACCCACTTCCGGCATCAGCATCCCGCTGACAGGGATGAGGCCTTCCGGGGTTTCCTTCCCGAACCGCAGCGACCGTTGCCGACGGGCGGCTTCCTCGGTGGGACGCGCACCATCAGGGTCGATCACGGCGATGAACGCCTTCACCTGCCCGCGGACCAGGTCCACGCGCAGCGGCGGATGGGACGACGTGCCGGCCGCGAGTTCCACGAGCCCGGTTTCGGCGTCGTGAAGGATGGTCGGTTCCACGCGCGACGAGACAGCATCAAGCTCGCGAACGAGGAGCGCCGCGGCTTCCACTCCGAGTGACCCGTCCGTGACCGCGTCCGCGATCACGGGGTGGGCCGGTGCCGTGGGCGCCCCCGTGAGGGACGTGCCGGGCGTGAGCGCATCGCCGGTGCGGATCCGTGCCCGTGCAGTCGCCTCACTGACACCGGTCAGCGCCGCCACGCCCTCCACCTCATTGCGGTAGCCGAGCGCTCCGAAGGTGTCGATCGCACCGGTGGAGCGGCGGCGGGCGTCGCCGGCGAGACGGACCCGGAGTGCGTCGACGACGCGGCCGAGGCCTTCGACCTGTTGGAGGAGGTCGATGTAGTCGGGTCCGGACAGGGTGGCGAGGGTGAGGGTGCGGGTGGGCTCGGCGAGGGCGCCGACCGCTGCCGCGATCGCCTCTCCGAGTGCTGCTCCGTGTTCCCTCATAGGAACAGTGAACACCATGCCACCGACATTCCGACCGGCGTCCCCAGTGGAAGGAATAACCCGGTGGAGAACTGTTTTGTGGACGACGAGTCGCCCCCCGGAGGTGGTGCCCTTCGACAAGCTCAGGGACCGCCCTTCGACAGGCTCAGGGACCGGGTGGGGACGTTGGGTGGATCGCGCCCCTTCGTAGATGGTGCCCTTCGATAAGCCCAGGGACCGGGGATGGTCGCTTGCGCGGAGCAACCTCAGGCACCGCCCTTCGACGGGCTCAGGGACCGCCTCCGAGGGGCTCCGGGATCGGGGCGAGGACCGGGCGGAGGAATCCGATCTACGCGCGGCGCGATACGGGGGTCCACCCCCTGGAGCGGCGCGTCCTGCTCTGTCAGGCTGAAGGCATGAACCTCGTCCGACCCCGTCATAACCGCGTCATCGCCGGCGTCTGCGCCGCCATCGCCAACCGCTACCAGTGGAACCCGACGACCGTGCGCGTTCTGACGGCTCTCAGCGTCCTCATCCCCGGCCCGCAGGTCCTCCTGTACGTCATCCTGTGGATCATCATTCCGCGCGAAGTGTGATCGCCTCGCCTCCCACCATTCACTCGAAGGAGTTCGAGTCATGACCACCCCACAACCACCGTTCGGACAGCCCGGCACCCCCGACGGCGCCTCGAGCACCACCGCCCCGGCGAGCAGCACCGGCTCGACCGGAGAACCGCTCGACCCGGCCTGGAAGCGGACCGTCGCGAGCTACACGTCGTACCTCGACGCGCAGGCGGCCGTCGACTACCTGTCGGACCGGGAGTTCCCGGTCGAACGCGTGTCGATCGTGGGCTTCGACGTCCGCACGGTCGAGGACGTCTCCGGTCGACTGACGAAGGGAACGGCGGCGGTCCGTGGTCTCGCGGGCGGTGCCTGGTTCGGACTGCTCGCCGGGCTGCTGTTCAGCCTGTTCGTGACGGGCGTCGTGTGGATCGGGATCGTCCTGACGGCGCTCGCTCTCGGCGCCCTGTGGGGCGCCCTGTTCGGCTTCCTCGGGCACCTCGCCACCGGTGGCCGACGCGACTTCACCTCCGTGCAGAGCCTGCAGGCCGGCCGCTACGAGGTGCAGGTCGAGGCGGAGCACGCGGCTCGGGCATCTCAGCTGCTTGCTTCACGCACGGCCTGACCCCTCGTCCGAGTCGCCGCCGTGGACGTTGCGACGTACCAGAGACGTCACGGTCGACGCCCCCGGGCGCACATCGCACGCCGCTCGGCGCCTCCGGTGCGCACGGTCGCGGGGCGGATGGCGACGGCCGCGGTCGTGACCGGATGGCGATCGTGCAACCCCTCCGGAACGTCGGTGGTGCGGGGTAGCCTCACCGACATGAGCGAAGCCGAGCGGTTCCGCGCCGGTTGCTCGATCGGTGCGGGCATCGGCGGTCTGCCGGG
>CAKTZW010000499.1 GCA_934636065.1 uncultured Labedella sp. | reverse complement strand
TCGGGACTCAGCACGGCGAACGCCGTCCCTCCGTCGTACCTCACGCGGCTGATCGGGCTCGTCCAGGACGGGGCCGGAGCGCTCGAGGCCGTGGAGGCGGGTCTTCCCGTCGCGGGGACGAGCGGCACCCTCGAGGAGGACGGCCGATTCACGGGCGAGAGCGCGGCGGCGGCGGGACACATCCGCGCGAAGACCGGCTACATCCGGTCCGCCTACACGCTGACGGGGATCATCGACGGCGCCGACGGGTCGACCCTCGTCTTCACCATCTTCACGAGCGGCCCGGTCGGGCAGACGCTGCCTTTCACGACCATGGCGGGCATCGACGCCCTCGCCACCGCGTTCTACCGCTGCGGCGACGCGCTCTCGAACGGCTGACGGGTTAGAGTCCCGGAGTGGCCACACCCGAGTTCATCATCGCCCTCCGGGAGAAGGTCGGCACGGCGCCCCTGTGGCTGTCCGGCGTCACGGCCGTCGTGCTCCGCGGCTCCGACGTCCTGCTCGTGAGGCGCGCCGACACCGGCGAGTGGACGCCCGTCACCGGCATCATCGACCCGGGGGAGGAGCCGGCGTACGCCGCCGTGCGTGAGGTCGAGGAGGAGGCCGGCGTGTCGGCCGTGGCCGAGCGGCTGGCCTGGGTGCGGGTCACCGACCCCGTCGTCTACCCGAACGGCGACCGCTCCCAGTACCTCGATCTCGTGTTCCGGCTCCGCTGGACCGGCGGCGACCCCCACCCCGCGGACGGGGAGAACACCGAGGCGCGCTGGTTCCCGCTCGACGCGCTGCCGGAGATGTCCGACGACATGCGGACGAGGATCGCCGTGGCGGTCGAGGATCGGGCCGAGGCGCGGTTCCAGGCGCCGGAGGGGTGATGACGCAACCCGGCCGCCGTGCCGCCGCAGCCTCCTAGAATCGGGTCATCACCGGAACCGAGGAGGACGAGTCATGGTCCGCGCACTGCTCATCGTCGACGTGCAGAACGACTTCACCGAGGGTGGAGCGCTCGCGGTGACGGGTGGGGCGGCCGTCGCCGAGGGCGTCACCGCGTATCTGCGTGAGAACGCCGCCCGGTACGATCTCGTCCTCGCCTCGCGCGACTGGCACGACGGCGAGGGGTCGAACGGCGGGCACTTCGCCGAGGGGCTGCCGGACTACGTCGACACCTGGCCGCGGCATTGCGTCGCCGGGACGGACGGCGCGGAGTACCATCCGGCCATCGACACGGCGCTCATCGACGTCCACGTCAAGAAGGGCCAGGGCGTCCCCGCCTACTCGCTCTTCGAGGGCGTGACGGACGAGGGCTCGAGCGCCGGCACGGTCCTGTCGGCCCGCGGCGTGACCGAGGTCGACGTCGTGGGGATCGCGACGGACCACTGCGTGCGCGCCTCCGCGCTCGACGCGATCGAGCACGGCCTCCACGTCCGGATCCTCACCGACCTCGTCGCGGGCGTCGCCCCCGACCCGAGCACCGCGGCCCTCGCCGAGGTCGCGAGGCAGGGCGGAGAACTGAGCGAGACCGCGGCCCTCACGGGCCGCTAGATCACCCCGCGCGCGAATAGCGCGCGGTCGGTGCGCGCCGCAACCCCCGAGGACGGGACGTCCCCGATACGGGAGCGAATCCCCCCACTACGGGTGCAATCCGGCCGTTCGGTTTGAATATCCCCCGGCCTCCTGTCTAGCTTTTCCCTGCGGGCTCAGTGACGAGTCGTGGCTCTGCGGAGCCGCGATCGGAGCTGCCTCCGACTGGTTCAGTGAGGGGAAAACACAATGAACTATCGGTCGAGCGCGGAGAGAATCGGACAACCGGACGATGCCGCCCAGACTTCATTCACACGGAAAGCCCGGATCAGGACGTGGATCCGGCTGGGATCGATCGGCGTCGTCTCGGCGATCTTCGTCGGAGCCGGAGCAGGCGCGGCGGTCGCGGCACCCGGAGATCGCGCTCAGGCCGAAGCGCTCTTCCTGAGCGGCGACGGTCTCGTCGACCTGGACTCGGTGGCGGAGCTCGCCGGGCCGTACTCGCAGTTCACGCCGGGCGGTGCCGAAAGCGCACCTCTCGATGCGACGGCGCTCGATCTCGTGGAGCTGGGACTCGGTCTCGACCTCTTCGGCGGCAACGACGTCCTCGAGCTCGGCGCCGTCGAGCAGTACGCGGCGACGGGATCCGCGGGAGCGATCGCCGCCTCCGGGCTCATCACGGAGGACGGCGCCATCGCGGCCGGCACGGGCGACCCCTCCGAGGAGACGACCCTCGACCTCACCCCCGTCCTCGACGACGTGGACGCCGACGGGGTCATCAGCGGACTGGCGCTCGAGCTCGGTGCCGTCTCCGCGCGCGCCGAGGCGACCAGAGCGACGGACGGCGTCACGACCGAGGGCACCTACCAGGTCGCCGGCGGCGTGCTCCGGCTCACGAGCCCGGCCCTCGCCGACGTCGTCGCCGGTCTCGACG
>CAKTZW010000498.1 GCA_934636065.1 uncultured Labedella sp. | reverse complement strand
TCTCGTCGTTCTGCGAGGGTCAGGCGCGGCGACCCTTACGACCCGTGATGGCACCGTAGATCAGGAGCACGATGATCGAGCCTCCGATCGCGAGGAGCCAGGTTCCGAGGTCGAAGAACTCTTCGAGACCGCGGTTGAAGAGCAGGCCACCGATGAACCCGCCGAGCAGTGCTCCGATGACTCCGAGCACGAGCGTGATGAGCCATCCGCCGCCCTGTCGGCCGGGAAGGATGAGCTTCGCAATCGCACCGGCAATCAGTCCGAGCAGGAGAAATCCGAGGAATCCCATGTGTCACACCTCCATGTCAAACGGTGCCGCCGTCGTGTGGCGCCACCGTACGCGGCCGAACCTCGACCGCGGCACCCACGCTAGGGGTACCCGGGTAGGGTGACGGGGGCCTTGCGGGGAGCTGACGAACCGCGCTATGGCAGTTCGGCCTCAGGGGGTGATCTTGCGGTCGTGATGCTGTAACGTTGCCAGGTCGGTATCTGGACATCGCGGATCACTCTCGTCCGCGCGCGTCACTGTTCGTCCGGAGGACCGGTTCCCAGCGAAAACGCTGGTGAGATCACATCGAGTGAACGGTCCCCGGCCATCGGAAGCCCGGGTGTTCCGGCATGGTCTCGGCCATGCCCCGAGAACGCTGTTCGTCGCGAACAATCCTGAAGGGCACACGATGCCGAAGAACAAGAAACCTGCCGGCGGTCGCCCCGCACGCAACTTCGACCCCTCCTACGCCGGCAAGCGCACGAGCGCGCGTCCGGGGAGCCGCAGCCCGAAGCACCGCGGCTACCGCGAGGAGGAGGCGCCGACGAAGAAGGAGCGGTGGAACGCGGACGAGCGTGCCGCACGCTCCGGCGAGCGCGGCGGCCCGCAGCGCCCGGCCCGCGACGATCGTCCCGCTCGCGCAGACCGCTCCTCCCGCGACGACCGTTCCTCGCGCAACGATCGTTCCTCGCGCGACGACCGCTTCTCCCGCGACGACCGATCGCGTCGGGGCGATGGTGCGCCCCGTGGGGAGCGACCCCAACGCGGGGAGCGCTTCTCCCGCGACGATCGCTTCGCACGCGAGGACCGGGCGGCCCGGACGCACCGGTTCTCCTCGGACGATCGTCCGCAGCGCGACGACCGGGTCCGGGGCGACGAGTGTCCGCGTCGGGACGATCGGTCCGCCCGTGACGCGCGTACCCGGGGCGATCGCTTCGACCGTGACTCGCGTCCGCAGCACGGCGAGCGCCCCCGTCGAGACGACCGCTTCGCACGCGGTGATCGACCGCGTCGGGACGAGCGGTCGTTCCGCGACGACCGCCGACACGGCGGACGCTCCGAGAGCTCGTTCTTCCCGCGGCGCGACGAGGGCGCCCGGTACACGCCGACGGACGACGTCGTGCTCGAGCGCCTCGAGGCGGACGCCATTCAGGCTGCTGACGTCGAGGGCGTGAGCTTCGCGGACCTCGGGCTCGGCGGGAACATCACGCGCGCCCTGGGCGAGCTCGGCGCCGAGACGCCGTTCCCGATCCAGGCCGCGACGATCCCCGATGTGCTCGCCGGGCGCGATGTCCTGGGTCGGGGCCGCACCGGCAGCGGCAAGACGATCGCGTTCGGTGCACCGCTCGTCGAGAAGCTCATGGAGAACGGCGGCGGACGGAAGCGTCAGATGGGTCGCAAGCCGCGCGCCCTCATCCTCGCGCCGACCCGCGAGCTCGCGCTCCAGATCGACGCGACCGTCCAGCCGATCGCCCGGAGCGTCGGGCTCTTCACGACGCAGATCTACGGCGGGGTGCCGCAGGGCCGGCAGGTCGGGGCGCTGCAGCGCGGCGTCGATATCGTGATCGGGACGCCCGGACGCATCGAGGACCTGATCGAGCAGGGACGCCTCGACCTCTCGGAGGTCACCGTCACCGTGCTCGACGAGGCCGACCACATGTGCGACCTCGGCTTCCTCGAGCCCGTGCAGCGGATCCTCCGGCGGACGGCGCCCGGCGGGCAGAAGCTGCTCTTCTCCGCGACACTCGATCGGGGCGTCGCATCGCTCGTCGACGAGTTCCTCACGGAGCCGAGCGTGCACGAGGTGGCGGGAGAGGACCAGGCGTCCTCGACGATCGACCACCGTGTGCTCGTCATCGAGCACCGCGACAAGGACGCGATCATCGAGCGCCTCGCGAGCCGAAACGGGAAGACCCTGATCTTCGCCCGCACCCGGGCATACGCCGAGCGGCTCACGGACCAGCTCGAGGACGTCGGGATCCTCGCGGTCGCGCTCCACGGCGACCTCAATCAGGCTCGGCGCACGCGCAATCTCGACAAGCTGACGTCGGGTCGCGTCAACGTGCTCGTCGCGACGGACGTCGCCGCCCGTGGCATCCACGTCGACGACATCACCCTCGTCGTGCAGGCCGACGCCCCCGACGAGTACAAGACCTACCTGCACCGCTCCGGTCGCACGGGCCGC